>JAZOWJ010000155.1:0-3163 GCA_045659125.1 Acutalibacteraceae bacterium | reverse complement strand
ATCGATATGGCGCTGCGCTGCGGTGTGCAGTATTTTGAAATGAGCCACCTGTTCACCCAGTGGGGTGCTGTCTGCGCACCGAAAATCATGGCAAAAACCGCTTCGGGCTACAGGCAGATTTTCGGCTGGGACACCAATGCCTCGGGCAAGGCTTACAGCGATTTCCTTGAGCAGCTTGCAGCAGCCCTCATTCCCTATCTGAAGGAAAAGGGCGTTGCAGACCGTTGCCGTTTCCACACCTCGGACGAGCCCGGTGATGAGCATTATTATTCCTACCGCCGTGCTGCAAAGAAAATTCAGTCGTTGTTCGGGGAATTTGAATCACTCGATGCGCTCAGTGAGCTGCGTTTTTACAAAAACGGACTTGTGCGCAATCCCGTGCCCGAGTGCGGCAGCTTCCATAAGTTCAAAAAGAGTGTCACAGGCGAAAAATGGACTTATTTCTGCTGCGGTCAATACAAGAATCATCTTCCCAATCGCTTTTTCTGCATGCCCAATGCCCGTTGCCGTATTCTCGGCACACTGTTCTATCTCAACGATATTCAGGGCTTTTTGCAGTGGGGCTATAACTTCTGGTATTCGCAGTATTCCATCCGCGAGGTTGACCCCTACACCGAAAGCGATGCAGGCGATGCCTTCCCCTCGGGCGATGCATATCAGGTTTATCCCGGTGCCGACGGCACAGCCGTGCCCTCGCTTCGCCTGAAGGTGTTCCGTGATTCCCTGCAGGATCTTCGCCTGATGCAGCAGCTCGAAGCCCTCACCGACCGCAAAACGGTTGAAAAAATCATCTATAAGGGCAGCAAGAACAAGAATTTCACCTTCTTTGACTACCCGATGGACGGTGCATGGTATGAGGATCTGCACACCCGACTGACCGAAGCAATCGCTTTTTACAGCAATGAAAACGCAAGAATTTAAAAAAAATGCAAAAAAAGCCGATAAAAATTAAAAAAAGGCTTGCAATTTGTTTTTGTTTCTGTTATTATTACTAGGCTGATTTAAGAAGGGGATTTACCCCAATTTTAAAAGGAGGTGCAACTCCAATGGCAAAATGCGAGATCTGCAACAAGGAACTGAAGTTCGGTATTCAGGTTTCCCACTCCCACAGACGTTCCAACAGAACCTGGAAGCCCAACGTGAAGAGAGTTAAGGCTATCGTCAACGGCACTCCCTGCAGAGTGAACGTTTGCACCCGTTGCCTTCGTTCCGGCAAGGTCACAAGAGCTGTCTGAGTTTAACACAAAACTAAACAGTATAAAGAATCCGTCCTGTTCGGGACGGATTTTTTATTTGCTGTATAACCGCACTGAAAAAGGGACTGCAAAAACAGTCCCTTGTAAAATTGTATAAAATATAAATCAGTCTTTTACACTGTAGATGAGGTCGGTGTAGCTCGGATAGGGCCACAGCTCGCCGGGCATGATTGTTTCTGCCTCATCAACTGCCGCACGCAGCTCCTGCATGAGCACGGCAATGGTATCGCGGCTGTAAACAGACTGTGCTGCAACACCGGCAATGGTTTTTTCGCGGATGAGTGCCGTGTCGAGGTTGTCCACGGTTTCGCTGATGGTGTCGCAAAGCGATGCAAGGCGGTTTGCAGTTTTTTCTTCGTATGCACTGCGCATGCTCAAGGCAATCTTTTTACGGTTGATGCATTCTGCAAGCTCGGATACATAAGCACTGACGGCAGGCAGAATGTCGCGTCTTGCCATTTCGCTCATGGTCATGGCTTCAATCTGCAGAATCTTGCAGTAGTTGTTGAGCATGATTTCATAGCGCGAATGCAGCTCTGTTACGGTGAACACGCGGTGGGTTGCAAAGAGGTTGATGTTCTTTTCATCCAGCAGGCAGGGTACGCAATCGGGGGTGGTACGCAGATTTTTAAGTCCTCTGCGTTCAGCCTCCTTCATCCATGCCTCGTCATAGCCGTTGCCGTTGAAGATAATGCGCTTATGCTTCTGAATGGTGCGGCGGATGATGGTGTTGAGTGTGCCGTGGAAGTCCTCGGCAGCCTCCAGCTCGTCTGCAAAAATGCGCAGCGATTCTGCAACGGTGGTGTTGATCATCACGTTGGCATCGGCAATGGATGCGGTAGAGCCGAGCATACGGAATTCAAATTTGTTACCTGTAAAGGCAAAGGGAGAGGTACGGTTGCGGTCTGTGTTGTCACGCGGGAAGCGGGGCAGTGTGTGCACACCGACCTTCAGGATGCTCTTTTCGGTGGCATCGTAAGCCGTGCCCTTTTCGAGCGAATCGAGAATAGCTGACAGCTCATCACCGAGGAACATGGAAATAACGGCAGGCGGTGCTTCGTTTGCACCCAGACGGTGATCGTTTGCTGCGGATGCAACGGAAATGCGAAGCAGGTCCTGATAATCGTCCACAGCCTTGATAACAGCACACAGGAACAACAGGAACTGTGCATTGTCCTGCGGTGTCTGACCGGGATCGAGCAGGTTGACACCGGTGTTGGTGGCGATGGACCAGTTGTTGTGCTTGCCCGAGCCGTTAACACCTGCAAAGGGCTTTTCATGCAGCAGGCACACAAGGTCATGCTTGCCTGCAAGCTTTTTCATGATTTCCATGGTCAGCTGATTGTGGTCGGTTGCGACGTTGGTCTGCTGATACACGGGCGCCAGCTCATGCTGTGCAGGGGCTGTTTCGTTGTGCTCGGTTTTGGCATAAATGCCGAGCTTCCACAGCTGTTCGTCGAGCTCCTTCATGTAGGCGGCAACACGGGGCTTGATGGTGCCGAAATAGTGGTCGTCAAGCTCCTGACCCTTGGGCGGTCTTGCGCCGAAAAGAGTTCTGCCTGTAAGAATCAGATCCTTGCGCTGATTGAAAACAGTGCGGTCAAGAAGGAAATATTCCTGTTCGGGGCCTGCAGTGGTGATGATGCGTGTTGCATCACTGCCGAACAGCTTGAGTATACGCATACCCTGACGGTTGATTGCTTCCATGGAACGAAGCAAGGGGGTCTTTTTGTCGAGTGCTTCACCGCCGTAGGAGCAGAAGGCGGTCGGAATGCACAGTGTGCCGTCCTTGATGAAGGCATAGGAATTGGGGTCCCATGCGGTGTAGCCGCGTGCCTCAAAGGTTGCACGAAGTCCTCCCGACGGGAAGGACGAAGCATCGGGCTCACCCTTGATGAGCTCCTTGC
>JAZOWJ010000154.1:0-11958 GCA_045659125.1 Acutalibacteraceae bacterium | reverse complement strand
AGACGCGCACGTTTGAGGGGCGTGTGTTTTTACGTACGGGTTCAAGTCCCGTCTCTCGCACCAAAAAAGAAGATCACCTTCGGTGGTCTTCTTTTTTTTTGTTTGATGAAAAGAAAAAGACGGGACTTGAACACCAAGGGCTTTTGCGAAGCAAAAGCTTGTCCCGTCTCTCGCACTCAAATCTGTTTTAAAAATTCATTTACCTGCCGTCTTGTTTTTAGCACAACGGTTTTGTCTTTGTATTTCGATGCGATTTCAGCATAGAAGGCCCGTCTTTCTCTTGTTCTGCAGCCATGCAGTGTGAATTTTACAAACCACCAATTCAGGTCATTTTTATAGCCTTGCTGTTTGCGTGATTTTGTCCGTTTTAAAGCACTCAAAAAGCAGGTTGTTCTCGGAAGCTGCAAAAGAATGATCTGATCGGCAGATTCAAGGCGTTTATCAATGTATAAATATGTGTAATATCCGTCTATAATCCAATTTTCATTCTCCATGAACTCTGCAACCTGCGGCAGCACTAGCGCATCGTCAATCGGTTTCCATTCCTTGTCCCACTTGATTTCATCAAGGTGCAGAACGGGAATGGATTTCTTTTTTGCAATAGAATCGGAAAGATAGGTCTTGCCGCTTCCGGCATAGCCTAAGACAGCTATTTTCATATTATTCCTCATTATTTACTTTTATTATAGGTTATGCCAAAATCAACCCCATCAGCACCCCGCCGATAAAGCCCGATATATGCTCGAATGCAGTTGTTTTTCCCACGAGCATTCCGCCAACTGTATAAGCAGCTAAAACGATCAAAGCGACAGCATGAACGGGGGAGAAGAAAACGGTTCCGTTTTTGATTGCCAGAATAACAAATGCAGCAATCAGACCGTAAATCCCCGGGGATGCACCTTCACCTTCTTGCAGTTTATAGCCAAATGCCATGAATAAGCCCGATATCAACGCCGCACCGATATAGCAAAGTGCTGTTTTTGCTGCACCGATCTGCGATTCAACGGCATAGCCGACAATGAACATGACAACTGTATTGGAAACAATATGCCAGGTGCCGATATGCAGCAGGGAAGACGAAACAAGCCGCCATACTTGCCCCCTTTTGATTTTCTGTTCGGACAGATGCAGAGCATGGTTAATGTACCCTTTGTTGTGTCCTGCCCACAGCTTTTCTTTTCGTGTTACTGTTTCTGTTTTCGGAATAAGTATGAAATTATCAAGCAAGTAAATCACAAAAATGATTGCACAAAAAGTTATAGTAAAAACAGGCATATCTTTTTCTCCTATATTTTTTAAATACTGTTATTCAACCATTTGACAGATTGTTTCAATCCGTCAATAGTTTTTGTTTCTAAAACCACACGGCAGTTCTGCTCTTTTGCAAGACTTATATATTTTTCAATATCCATTTCACCTGTACCGAGTGCAAGGTGATTTTTTCTGCTTTTTGCATCGTGCAGATGAATATGGTGCAAACGGTCTTTGTGATTCATAATGAATTCTTCGTCTGTACCACCAATACCATGATTATGTCCGACATCAAAAGTCACGGCAAAAACTTTACTTTCTAAAAGCAATTCAATTGCTTCCTTCTGAAAATCTTCATAACCGTCACAGTTTTCAATGCAGATTTTTATATCAGCATCACCTATAGCATTTTCACACATATTCCTGAAATTAACAATGCTTTTAAGATACTGCTCTCTGTATTCCGAAAAAAGAAAAACTTTTCTGTCAGGTAAAGTGAAATATACACCTTTAGCCATATGCATATTCAGCACTTTTATATCAAGCTGTTTTGCAATTCCTATGGTATCTAAAACAGTATTTTGGTAAGCTTCAGCAACATAAGGATTGAAATCGCTTATATTCAGATTTTCATCAAGGTGAATTGTGTACCAGATACCGTATTTATCTGCAATGCTTTTGAAATAATCCACATTGATTTTATTAAGCTGATACTGCGGCAGGTTCATATTAAGTTCAATAAAATCAAGTCCTAATTCCGCACATAGCTTTGCACATTCTTGAAGGGTACTTGTTTCAATCAGTGTGGGCATACCGTAGTTTTGTAATTGCATTTTTTTCACTTCCTTGCCAACTGTAAATCTATAGTATCGTAAATAGTAATCTCTCCACCGCGACAGTTAATTGCATCCTCTATCTTTGAAAAGAATTCTGTTCTGATAGTTTCTTCAATTGCGATATGGTCCGAATACGTTCCGAGAAGCATTATATATTCTTTTGCAGTAAATGTGCGTGTACGGTAAAAAAGCTTATACTGAATATCCGTAAAACCGTATTTTTCTGCAATTATAGCCCTGTCGTGTGCTTGCTTTTCTGTGTATTCAACAGGCGATTTAGGTTCTTTGTTGTGATATTTATAATAATATTCTGCATAGATTCTGTCCATTTCTGCCGACAGTTCAGGCTTTTCTTTATCACGGAACGGATGATTTGCAAATCGGGCAAAAACACCGCCGTCTTTCAGCATATCGTAAACCTTTTTATATCCGATTTCTTCGGGTATCCAATGAAAGGCAGAGGCAGAATAAATCAGGTCATATTCATTGCCTATATCAATATCTTCAAACTTTCCCGAAATAGCAGAAAAGTTCGGGTATTCTTTGAATTTCTCACGGCAGATTTCGCAGAAGTTTTCACCGTAATCAATTGCGGTAAGATTGCACCCCGTTTGTAGAAAAGGTAATGTTGCCTGACCGCCTCCGATACCTATTTCAGCAACACGGCTTTGATTGTTGATTGGTTTGTATTCAAATATATCCTGATACAGCTCGTCCACATATCCGGGACGAAGTTTTTCGTAAGTATCAGCAACTGTATCAAATGTCCAATTCAAAGTATTGTTTTTCATAATTATTCCTCAACAAAATCAATCAACTTTTTCAGATTGTGGATTGTCCATTCGTCATTATTTGCACCGCTTCGGTCAAGAAAAAATGCTGTAAACCCTTGTTCTCTTGCTCCGTCTGCTTCTTCTTTGCAATCGTCAACAAATATACATTCAGAGGCGGTTACTCCTTGTACTTGAAGTGCAGCATTGAAAATAATCGGACTTGGTTTTCCTGCACCGACTAAGGAACTTGCAGTAAATGAAGTAAAATACTTTGCTATACCAAGTTGCTGTAATGTGAATTCAAGTGACGGCGATGTATCGCTGATAACTCCCATTTTATATCCGTGCTTTTTGAAATATTCAAGCACCTCTACCGTCTCAGCGAATAATGCTCTGTCACCATTACACCAAAGTTCATTCAGAAGCAATTCAGCCTTGTTTTCAACATCTTCTGTAACACCTTCACCTATGAGCAAGTGATAATAATATCTCTTGAAAAACTCACGCTCATCATCAAGTGTTTTGTACCACGGCTTTCTGCCTTCACTTGCAATGTGAAACAGCGACATCATTTTGTCGTAATCAAGCTCAAATGGCTTACCGCTCCACTCGCTAACTGTCTTATCACGCCACACTTCTTTTTCTGCGGTAAAATATGTAAGTGTTCCATCACGGTCAAAAAATATTCCTTCATATTTGTTAAGTCCACATTTTCTATAAATCTCCTTAATGCAAGGAGACTTATATGCAATATAATCATCTATGCTGTCGGGGAATAATCTTGCGCCCTCTTCTTTGACCTTGCTGTATTTTAGTACAGCTTCGGGATTGTTTCTCAAATAATCTCTGAAAGTAATATGCCTGTGAAGCTCTGCTGAATATTCAGGACAAACATATAAATGGTGTTTCGGCAAATCTGCATTACCTTTGTAATCAAAAGCTTCTCTGTCTTTTATGCCGAGATTTCCTTCGTGTATATAGCCGAGAGTTGCTAACTTTTCAACTACAGTATCAAACACAGAATAGTCTTTGATAATAACATCAATGTCAATAATCGGCTTTGCAGAAAGTCCTTCAACGGATGTGCTGCCGATATGCTCAATGCTGATTATTGTATCTTTTACTGTCGGTAAAATATGTTGTTTTATTATCTCAAAATCCGTTTTCCATTGTTCATTATACGGAACAACAATCACTTTTTTCGTTACCATTGCAAATGTCCTTTCAGTAAATCTGCATGTTGTGGCAAAATAAACTTTATTTCTTCCGTGTTCCGATAGATAAAACCGATTACTTTTCCTTTGTAATAAACAGCATTGAACTTTATGTTCCGGTTTTTTCTTGCATCGAAAGCCATTTTTTTAATCATTTTTTGTCGAGGCTTGCGGTCAGATGCTTTGCAATATTCCTTCCATACCGCATACACTTCTTTGACTTGCGGCTTGTTATATGGATTGATACCGATAGTATCGGTCAGCGTAACAAGCTTTTCTATGGCTTTGTCAAATACAGCCGCGCTGTCATTTTGAGTCAGATGCTTGCAGAAAACCAAATAATGCCCCCAGCCTTGATGAATGCCGGTATCTTTGTAGTCCATCGCTTTCCAGAACGGAAGCCCGTCAACGGGATCGGGATAAAGCAGAATTGTATTTGTTTCGTGTTCTTTGAATACGGCTTCAATATGTTCATTAAGCTTTGTTCCGTAACCCTTACGGCGGTGTGTAGGGGAGATGTAAAAATCATGTACCGAACCGTATCTGTACGGAATATTTGCCATATCACGATCGATTGTTGCAATATAGGCAAAGCCGATTATATCTTTCCCCGATTGCAAAACAATGAATTGCATTGTTTTGTCTGTTGCTGTAGTTGAAATGATGTTGTCAAAAAGCTTATAAAACATTTGCTTTCTGCCGG
Source organism: Acutalibacteraceae bacterium (assembly GCA_045659125.1). Lineage (GTDB taxonomy): Bacteria > Bacillota > Clostridia > Oscillospirales > Acutalibacteraceae > RUG806. Next base: position 7,181 of record JAZOWJ010000154.1, on the reverse strand, counting down.
GAGTTTCGCCGTGATTGCGTAAGGTTTTGATTTTGTAGCTTGCAAACTCCCTGCGAAGCTGCTTATACAGTTTTTTGTTGTCGGTTGTTACAGCTTGAAATGAAATCATTTGTTTTTCCTCCTGTAAAAAACTGGGCACCTCCGGGAATTCGGAGATGCCTTGCATTTACAGAATGATATATTCTATCAATCGCAAACGGACAAAACGGATCTCCGATTCCTGAAATTGAGATTCATTGTCATTTTGTCCACCTGCCTTTCAGCAATTTTCTATAATTATACTCTTCTGCACCAAGAAAGTCAATATTTTGAAAGCAGTGTTATGTATAAATTAGTTCGATAGTAACAACCTCTCTTGCCCTAGCCTCAATGGATTGCTTCATAAAAATCGAGGCTGTTGCATCTCCGCTTGCGGATTTGCAACAGCCCCTTTTGGTTTTAACTAATAAATTTTTTCGCCTTTTTTGTAGGCTTCTTTTGCTTCGTTAAGGCTCATTTGATTAGCGCCGCCTCTATAGTCCGGGTTTTTATTCTGTACTGAATCATCTTGCCAACCGCACACATCACAAAAAGCATAAAAACCTACCTCAACCATTCCACAGCAAGCGCAGATACTTTTTGGTATTTCAGTCATTCTGTGATTGTTTTCGTTCGTCATTTTTTATCTCCTCCTTTGATTCCTTCTTATCAACTGTCTGAACACCATTGATGTTAACATCGACGCAAATGATACATTTTTTGACCGCCGAACATTTTTATCTTATCATATTTTATATATAAAAGTCAATAGCTTGTTGAAAACTTATGTGCATAATAACTACAATTCTCTGTAATGCTTAAAAAATTATGTTTTCTTTGTACAATATTCCATCTTGCAAAGCATGAAATCCTGTGTTATAGTATAGACAGAAAGAGGTGATACCAATGAAAAGGTAAAGCCGGGATGCTTAAAAGCGAAAACCAACCCTGATTCTAAAAAACAGTTAAAAAACAGAAGAAAGTTTAAACAGTTATAGCGAACAGGTTGTTTTCAAAAGAAGCTCTTACCATAAAAAGTGAACAAATACAAGTCGCGTACAGAAGTAAAGTAAGTACGGTATAGATGGTTGGAGAAAGCTTTTAAGAATCTCAGGATGATCTTCGTTGAAGCAGAAATGATCCGCAAAACATCAAAGTGGCTCACTGGCGAGCAGAAAAAGAAAAACAGCGTGTTGTTTGTACTGGAGCAGGGAAGCCGAAAACGGAAGATCAGACGATACTAAGAAAGAGAGGTTAAAAAGATGTTAGATATCAAGATCGACCAGAAATGACCCTTGACGGTTGTGTGAAGAAACACTGTCAAGGGTCATTTCTATTTTTATAATAGTCCGTCCCGAAAGGGGCTTATTTTTTTTTGCAAAAAAAACCGGGCACATTTAAAGTGCCCGAAAAAAGTATGTAACTCAGTTTGCAATGGGGTGGTGTGCGGTTTCGGAATTTTCCGTCAGTGCCATCACATAATATCCGCGGTCCTGATAATGCTCAATGATGTAGGGAAGGGCCTGCACGGTTGTTCCCTTTGCATTGGTATCGTGCATCAGCAAAACCACTTCATCCTGCGTGTAGCCGATGGAGTTGTAATAAATGGTTTCGGCTGCAACATTGTTGCCGCTGGCATCCGTGCTGTCTGCATTCCAGTCAAAGTAAACCAGACCGTAATCTCCTACAAGCTTGGAAAGCTGAGTCATAATACCGTAGCAATAATTTCTGCTGACCGTGTTGCTGCTGCCACCGGGGAAGCGGATGAGGTTAGAGCGTACACCTGTCAGGTTGTAAACGTGATCAGAAATCTTTTGCAGATCCTTGAAATAAGCGGTGGTAGATGTGTAAATGTCCGAATATTCATGCGAATAAGCATGAAGTGCAATGGTCTGACCTCTGTCTACAATCATCTTGTATTGCTGCGAATAGTTTGGCTGATAAATAACAAAGAAGGTTGCCTTTGCATTGTATTCGTCGAGAATATCAAGGATTGCTTCAGTGTATTTGGAGGGACCGTCATCAAACGTCAGATACAGAATCTTCGAGCCTTCGGGGAGGTCGTCTGCCGTGATTTCGTCATCATCAGGTTCGGTTGGCGGATTCGGATCATAATCAGGGGCTTCGGCAGGGTGCTGTTTGATGTACTCTGACGGCAGGTCTACGGAAAAACGCAGAATTTCTCTTGCATCCGCAGCGGAAACATAGTCATCTCCGTCTGCATTTGCTGCGTACACGGATTCCTTGTCCAATTCTTCAAGATAGACCGAATAACGCAGGCAAAGACGTGCATCCTTTGCGGTAATCCATCCGTCATTATCCACATCGCCCAGTCGTGCTGATGTGCTTGCTGTTACGGGAACAGCAAAGATTGCTATGCCAAGCAGCATGACAAGAGCAAGTAAAAGTGAAAGTGCTTTTTTCATTTCTTTTTACTCCTTTTTTATACCTTTATTTCAATATTTTTCATCCAGTATTTCAATTACATTCGCAACGCAGCCATCGTTGTTTGAGCGAACAATAAAATCGGCAAGTGCGAGTGCGGCAGGCTTGCCGTTGCAGGGCACAAAAGCAGCATTCGCTGTCCGAAGCATGTCGGCATCGTTGTAGTCATCACCGACAGCATAAATGTTTTTTTGATCGATATTCAAATGCTTTCCAAGTTGCAGCAGTCCTGTACCCTTGTCAACACCGGGCGCCAGCAATTCTATATAACTACCGGTTGTCGGCAAAAAATGAATGCCGTCAAATTGCTTCTCACGCAGAAAATCCTGCACTTCCAATGTTTTTTCTTTTGCACACAGCATGGCCTTGACCCACGGAAAAGCTGTTTCGGACGGGGAATCCACAACGGTAAACGGTATGCTCTGACTCGTGAAATGCCGTTGTGAATCTGAATTCAGATGAATGGCAAAAGTGCTGTCAAACGGATACATTTCAATCGGAACATCCGGAAAACGCTGTTTGATTGCATTGACTGCAACAATTCCGCGTTCATCAATGCCGTTGCAAAAGACGGCCTTTTTTGTTTCGTAGTCATAGGCCATCGCACCATTGCAAAGCAAAACCGGTGCATTGATGTATTGCGGGTCATATTTATGAAATCCCATATAGGTTCTTCCGGTTGAAACAGTGAATCTGCCGCCCTCGGATATGAAATACCGCAAGGCTTGCTTTACATCGTCTGTAATAATGCCTTGTTCGTTTGCAAGTGTTCCGTCAAAATCGCTTGCAAGAAGAACGTTATTGAATTTCCCCATGGAAATCACCCCTGATTTTAAATTTTATCACAATTAAATGTAAATTGCAATTGTGTTTTTTTGTTTGCATACTTGCAAAATGAAAATGGTTGTTGTATGATAAACAAGAAATTGAACGGAGGTAAACAAATATGCGCTATATTACGCAGGAGCAGGAAAATATTCTGATGCAGACCATGCGTGCATGTGGTGAAATCATGCGCAGTGCACACAAAAAGGCTGATGTGGATGACGGTATCATTGAGAAACCGGGTTCAGCTAATTTTGTGACCGCATACGATGTGCGTGTGCAGCAGGTTTTGATGGATAAACTGGCTGAAATTCTGCCCGAGGCCAAATTTTTTGCTGAAGAAAAAGAGAATTCCGGGGATGACACAAGAAGCGGTTTGTGTTTTGTGATTGACCCCATAGACGGTACGACCAATTTTATTCATGATTATAAATCATCTGCCGTTTCTGTCGGCCTGTTGTTTGACGGTAAGCCTGTATTTGGTGCGGTTTATGATCCGTATAAGGACGAAATGTTTACAGCACATATCGGCGGAGGTGCTTTTTGTAACGGTCAGCCCATTCGTGTAAGCGGTCATGATCTTGCTCATTCGCTTGTCTGCTTCGGCACATCTCCGTATTACAAGGATGAGCTTGCTGATGATGCATTTGCATTGGCAAAGGAATTGTTCATCAATAGCTCCGATATCCGTCGCGGCGGCTCGGCTGCTATTGATATGTGTGCTGTTGCTTGTGGACGAATGGATGTTTTCTTTGAAAACCGACTCTCACCCTGGGATTATATGGCTTCTTATGTAATCATCACGGAGGCCGGAGGCTGCATGAACAATTATGCAGGTGCAGCTGTTGTGTTTGACCGTGCGGATTGTGTTGTCTGCTCAAATGCAACGAACACGCAGGATGTGCTGAAAATTACTGCAAAGTATTATAATTAAAACATAATAAAGTTAACAGGCTGCAGTTTCATCTGCAGCCTGTTATTTTATCGCTTGTTTTTTCTGTAGGTCAGGTAATCTTCCAGAATCAGTGTTGCGGCAACTGCATCCACTGTTTCCTTGCGTTTTTTGCCACGGGTGTTTGTTGCATTGAGATAATTGTGAGCGCTGACTGTTGTCAGTCTTTCATCAAACATTGCAACCTCGAGCCCCGTTGCTTCCTTGAGTAATTCTGCAAATTCCTTGCATGCAACAGCTCGGAAGCCCTCGCTGCCGTCCATGTTTTTAGGCAATCCGCAGACAATCATTTCAGCCTTGTATTGTTTGCAGATTGCTGCGATATCAGCACTCAGCTTTTGTGCATCGGGCTGCTTGATTACCGTAACAGGGGAGGCAAGCATTTCATTTTTGTCACACACGGCAATGCCGGTTCTGACATCGCCGTAATCAACTGATAAAATAATCATACTTTTTTAGAAATCAAATTCAAAATCAGGAGCGGCCGAATTGTTTCCGCCTTCGGTTTCGGGTTCGTCTTCATCGTCATCTTCCCAGTCTGACCAGTTGCCGCTGTACCATCCGCCGGAGCACGAGGAGCAATAAGAGGGAATGTTGCTGACCTTGTACCAGCCAACATCCGTGCTGCGGCAGGAGGAGCCTGCAAGTCTGCCCGATACGGTACAGAATGTACGCTGAACAGCATCATCGGGTTCTTCGAATTCTGTGTAGTCCAGACCGTAATGAATGCGGTCCATAACCTCTTCAACAACCTCTGCTGCGGGATACATACCGAAATAATCAATATCGATTTCCTTGGGATATTCGTAACCGACCCAGGCTGCACACACATAATAGGGAGTGCCGGCTGCATACCACTTGTCAAGGTTGTCGGAGGTTGTACCGGATTTTGCAAAAGAGGGGATTGTGCTGTATCCGTTGTCAATGTCATAACCGTAACCGGTACCGATATACGAGGTAACAACCTCCTGCATCAGCTGGTTCATAACATAAGCCGATCCCGTGGACATAACCTGTTCGCCGAACGGTGTTGTGTTGTCAAAATATACCTCAGAGCCGGAGGAATTGGTTACCTTATAATAGGAATAAGGTTTGTAATAATAGCCCCCGTTTCCGAAAACTGCATAAGCGGCAGCCATATCAAGCGTTGTGACACCCTGTGCCATAGAGCCTACAGCCAACGGTGCATAATCTGCGTCGGTTGATTTCAGTGTTGAAATGTGGAATCTGTCCTTCAGGAATGAATAACAGACACTCGGCGTAATAGTTTTGATAATCTGTGCAGGGATCGTATTGAGTGATGGTGCAATGGCTTCTGCAAGATTTCTGAAATCGGTCGGACTACCCTTGGAGCCACCGTAGTTCTGCGGCCAGATATCTCCGTCAATCTCAAAGCCATAGTTCATAACATAAGAAGACCAATAGTAATAGTTCATCTCAATTGCGGGTGCATAGCAGCTCAACGGCTTGATTGCAGAGCCGGGCTGACGGGGACTCGAGGATGCGATGTTAAGAACACGGTTACCAACCTTCTGACCGAGTCTGCCGACAATGCCGACGATTCTGCCGTCATATCCCATAACAGTCATCGCAGACTGAATTGCGGGATCATCAGGTGAGTCGTCCTCATAGGGGAATGTGACGCGGTTATAATAAACCTCTTCCATTTCATGCTGCACATCAAGATCAACCGCAGCATAAACCTTCAGACCGCCGTAATAAACCTTTTTCCATGCATCCTCGTAGGAAAGGTCCTGTGTTTCCTGGAAATCCTCAATGAGCATGTCGATAACAAGGTCGATGTAATAGCTCTGATATTCGGGGTTGAGCTCATCAACATAAACAAGTTCAACGCTTTCATCTTCGTTCAGATCTTCATCTTCCTCTTCATCCTCATCGGGGTCGGAAAGCTCGGACCAGCCGAGATGTGAGCCAACAGAGGTGCCGTCCGTGAACTGAACATTTTCAAGCAAGGCATCATCATACTCTTCCTGTGTGATATAACCTTCGCTGAGCATCCAGTCCAGACAATAAATTGCACGCTCACGGTTGTTTTCAAAGTTGACCATGGGATTGTAATAACGCGGTGCGTTTGTAATGGATGCAAGAATTGCACTTTCCATAATGCTCAGGTCTGCAGGATCCTTGTCAAAGTAATATTCCGCACCCGTCTTGACACCGTAACAACCCATGTCAAGATACAGAGTGTTCATATATGCTTCAAGAATAGTATCCTTGGAGAAATGCTGCTCGAGCTTGAGAGCATTTTTGATTTCGTTGTATTTGCGGATGAAAGTACGTCCGTTTTCACCGGTCAGGTTTTTGATAAGCTGTTGGGTGATGGAAGAACCACCCTGCTCAAATCTGGAAGCCACAACACCGCCGATAGTACGAATCCAGTCAACACCCTGATGCTCCTTGAAGCGAGCGTCCTCCAATGCAATATAAGCATTCTGCAAGTGTTTGGAGGTTTCGCCGAGGCTGACCCAGATACGGTTTTCCGTGCCGTGCAGACGGGCAATTTCAATTTCGTCACCGTCAGCATTAAGGGCATAGATGATCGTGGTCTGACTCTGATTCTGAATCAGCTCATTCAGATCAATATAGTCAACGCCTGCAATATCATCTTCAGCAGATGCTGCAGTGATGCCGAATGTTGAATAGAGGGATTCAAACAAGCCTAAATCACTGAATACCGTAAACACAACCATGCAGCCCGTCAGTCCGAGAATGAGGAATAAGGACAGCAGGAAGGTCATAACGGTTGAAGCAACGCGATGCTGCTTGCGGCGCTTTTTTGTTCTCTTCTTTGTTTTTTGTGCAGGAGCACTGCCTTTTTGTGCAGCCATTTTTGCACCTCCGATATAAAAACTCATCTTATTATACCACATAAAAACAGAAAATGGTAGTAGCAAATTGTAATTTTTATTACAAAATACAT
>JAZOWJ010000153.1:0-6301 GCA_045659125.1 Acutalibacteraceae bacterium | reverse complement strand
GTTGCCTCGTTAAGGGCAATTCTTTCTTCCTCGGTCATGGTCATGGACAGTGCAATGTAGCCCAGCTCGTAACCGAAACGAACAGCACTCAGGTGGCTGGTATGGTCAAGGTTGTCAGAGGACAGACCTCTCGAGGAGGTGTTGGTGCCGACGTTGCCCTGAATGAAGATGAAGTTGTAGCCTGCATAGTTGCAAACCTTTTCCATGTAGTAAACGAAGTCAGCAGACAGCTTGGAGTCGATCTGAATACCGCTGTCGGTGGTCAGATAGTCGTAGCTTGCGGATTCGGGATGGCAGCCGAAGGTAGCAACGAGGGTGGGCTTGACGGTTTCGTCATAGGGCTTGAACACAAGACGATACATTTCCTGATCGCAGGCATAGGGAGGTGTGCGGTCACGGACATAGTCTGCAATGTTGGTGCGTGCGTAGAACAGATCACCCTCGGTCATGCTTTCGCAGGCATTGCGGATGGACTTTGCAGAGCTGTCGATGATTTTATCAAGCAGGTCTTCGTTGACACCGCTCTTGTAGTTTTCGATGTCACGGAAGGTGAAACGAAGAACGTTGTTTGCAAGAGTGGAAATGGGAGCTGTCCATACACCCTGGGTGTCGATGCTGGAGTGGGTGTGGGTTGCGGTCACGTTGATGGCAATGATGCCGTACTTTTCAATTTCTTCCTGCGAAATGGCAGCACGGATTTTGCGAACGTCTGCATTGGAGATACCGATGCAGTCGATGGATGCGAAAATCACAACACCTCTGCCGTCGTTCATGGCAACAGTGCGCACCTTGATATCCTCGGGAGTGCCGTCCTCCTCGGTGTAAACCTCGGTGGTGAACCAGTAGGGAATATAGCTGCCGCGGGTGTATTTGTAGCCTTCCTTGCCGAAGTCATCGGGCAGAATGGATTCGCTGGCATAACCGACAGACCATACAGCATCCTGTGCAGGGTTGTTGACATCTGCAAATTCTTCGCTGCCCTTGAAGAAGTTTTCGCCTTCTGCAAGGTTAACATCAGCCATTTCGATGTAGTTGGTGGATTTCGGAACAAGTGCTGCAAGAATTCCGAACACAAGGTCATTGACCACGAAGTTTGCAAGCCAACGAAGGAACTTTGCAAGGTTGTTCATCAGCTTGTCGCTTGCGCTGTCATCAGCAACCGTTTCGGAGGAAGCAACATAATCCTCCAGGTTTGTGAGCTGTGCATTTTCAGCGGTTTCAACTGCGCCTGCACCCACAGCCGTTACAGAGAACAGCATGCAAAGGCAGAGAACCAGAGCAATTGTTTTCTTAAAGAGTTTTTTCATGAAAAAATCCTCCTCAATATAATTAGTTTAATTATTATAACACAATATAAAATACAGTGCAAGAAAATTTTTCAAAAAAGCGAAATACTTAAATGAATTAAAGTTCAATGTCACAATATGGAGAATTTTTAAATCCATTGTTTTGTAGGCAATTAACTAGTCGGTTGAGAATTACTTCGCAAAACTTATGAAAATATTTATTTTTGCCGAAAATTTTAACAAGTGTAGGGCTAATCGCATAGTAAAATTTTATGAATAAATTTCCATACCATGTGGAAGCAAGTGCATAATCACGAAATCTACGCAACACTCGTACATTCGGATTGTCATAAGAACCATAAACACAAGTTGCAATATAACAACCTTTTTTCTTTTTTTTGTTATTTTGTGGAGTTGCCGGTGGAGCCACGTTCTCGATAGATGTGATATCTTGACCTGTATCTGTATTCTTATTATTGAAGTGGTGAATTCTTTCAATTGGCAAAGAAGAAAGTGTTTCTGTTATTCTTTTGGAAATGTAATCAGTATTGATTCCATAAGCGGACCAAAAGTTTATAATTGGAATGCCGGCTTCTTCACAGATTTGCTGCACTTTTTTATCTCGTTCTTTACGTTCCAGTGTCAAATGTGTTTGATCATTTATTTCTATAATAATTTTCGGAGCGTAGAACGAGTCTGTTATTAAAAAATCGACATTTCGGAATAATTCATTGCGCCATCTTGAATTATCTTTCTTTTCAATAATGGAAGCAAGATTTATTTGCGGGAAAACATAATATCCTTCAGGTATTGTTGTTCTTATTGCTTCAAAAAATGATTTTTCAAGATTTCCCAGTAGTGAAGATTTTGGATTGTATATATAATCTTTGTTGTCTGATAAAGGGTTTAGTTCTGCCAAAAGGGTACAATCCAATCCTTTTTTATGCCATTTTTTGCATTTTTCGCATTTTATTATATCCCCTTTTTCCCGTTGTGCGTTGCAAGCTCGACAAAGTGGATATTTCCCGCTTTCGGAATTGCATACTTGACATTTCATGTGGATATCACTTCCTTTTACGCATTTTTCAGGATGGATAAATTATTATAAATTCAATACATTTTTGCAAAACGCAATCAAGCCGGCAACGCCGTCTTCGACTGTTTCCCAAACGGTTTCATCGTCAATATTACCATATTCATGTGCTACGACATTGCGCATGCCGCGAATCTGCCGCCATGGAATCTCTTTGTTGTTTTCTTTGAAGTCATCGGACAGTTTTGTGCTCAATTCCCCAATCTGCAACAAGCACATGCAAACTGCATTTTTATATACGGAATTGGTTGAAAAAACAGAAAAAGATCTGCCGAATTCGTCATGCGCCTCGTTGATTTGCGTGCAATACTTCAAAATTTTTTCTATGATATACAAATCACGGTTTTCAGGATTCATAAATCAGTATCTCCTCCTGTTCGATTCTTTTCAGGAATTCGGTTTCCAGACTGCCTGTGGTCAGAAGATCCAAGGGCTTGTCAAAGCTTTCCTGCAGATCACAATGCAGACCGCCCAAGGCAAACAAGCCTCGCAGATTTCCCTTGTCAATGCGAAAATCGAGGACGCTTGTTTCTGTTGCTTCTCCGCGGGCATAAGAGCCGAACAGAAAAACCCTTTGCACACCGTAACGCTCTGCAATGGGAGATACAATATTCTTTATTTCGTCAACTGTGTAAATCCGATCAGACATCTGATACCCTCCTTTTACTTTTATTATATCACATTAAAATAAGTTTTACAAGAAAAAACATCGGATCATTGCATGCAATGACCCGATGAAAATGTTTTTAGAATTCAATTTTGTCAGCGAAAAAGGCTTCCAGTTCAGCGATGGGCAGACGGATCTGTTCCATGGAGTCGCGTTCACGCACGGTCACGCAGCCGTCTTCTTCACTTTCAAAGTCGTAGGTGACGCACCAGGGAGTACCGATTTCGTCCTGACGGCGATAGCGCTTGCCGATGGAGCCTGTTTCGTCATAGTCGCACATGAGCTTCTTGGAAAGCATATCGCAGACCTTGCCTGCGCCTTCAGCAAGCTTCTTGGACAGGGGAAGAACAGCAACCTTGATGGGAGCAACAGCAGGGCTCAGGTGCAGAACCACACGCACATCATTCTTTTCGGGGTCAACGACTTCTTCGTCATAAGCCTCGCAAAGCAGGGCAAGAACGGTTCTGTCGAGGCCGTAGGTGGATTCGATGATGTAAGGAACATACTTTTCGTTGGTTTCGGGGTCAAGATATTCCATTTTTGCGCCCGAGTATTCGCTGTGGCGCTTGAGGTCGAAGTCGGTGCGGTTGTGGGTGCCGTTGATTTCGCCCCAGCCGAAGGGGAACAGGAATTCGATGTCACAGGCAGCCTTTGCATAGTGTGCAAGCTTTTCGTGGTCATGGAAGCGCAGGTGGTCAGCAGGGATACCCAGATCCATGTAATACTGTCTGCCGTATTCCTTGAAATAATCGTACAGCTCGGCATCGGTGCCTTCCTTGCAGAAGGTCTGGAATTCCATCTGTTCAAATTCGATGGTGCGGAAGGTGAAGTTGCCGGGGGTGATTTCGTTACGGAATGCCTTACCGATCTGACCGATGCTGAAGGGCAGCTTTGCACGCATGGAGCGCTGCACGTTCAGGAAGTTGACATATTCACCCTGTGCGTTTTCGGGACGCAGATAAATAACAGACTTGGAGTCGTTGGTAACGCCTCTGAAGGTCTGGAACATGAGGTTGAATTCGCGGATGTCGGTGAAGTTGCACTTACCGCAGTTGGGGCAGGGGATGTTGTGAGAAACGATGAAATCATACATTTCGGGCTTGGTCATTCCGTCTGCGTGTGCTTCGGGATCGAAAGCCTCAATGGGATTGTCGGCTCTGTGACGCATTTTGCATTCCTTGCAGTCAAGCAGCGGGTCAGAGAAGCTCTGCACATGGCCGCTTGCTTCCCATACTCTGGGATGCATCAAAATATCGGCATCGACTTCAAAGCTGTTTCTGCGTTCCTGAATGAAGCGCTTGCGCCAGGTGTCCTTGACGTTGTTCTTGAGTCTGGTGCCCAGGGGGCCGTAGTCCCAGGTGTTTGCAAGGCCGCCGTAAATGTCGGAGCCGGGGAATATGAAACCTCTGCCCTTGCAGAGATTAACAATTTTTTCCATGGACTTTTCGTTGTTGGGAATCATGGTAACCTCCATATATATGTAATGTATTTTTAAACTACATTTAAAGATACCCTATTTTCGCTTTTCTGTCAAGAGAAAACCGTTGAATATTAGGTTTATTTTAAGTTAAATGTGTTAAAAAGAATTCAGCATTGACAATCGTGTCACTTATGCTTATAATTTATTTACTTATTCTTGAGAGGATTTTTAGCTATGAAAAAGTTTTTGAGTGTTCTTTTGTGTGCTGCTCTTCTGTTCAGCTGTGCAGCAATCGGCACGGCAGCAGAGGGTGATATCAAATACGGTGATATCGACGGTCAGGGCGGTGTTTCGTCTGCGGATGCACGTCTGGCACTGCGTTATTCGGTCGGCCTTGAGCAGTTTACCGACGACCAGGTGCTTGCTGCGGATGTCAACGGCGACGGTGTTGTCAATGCAAGCGATGCACGTCTGATTCTGCGCGGCTCGGTTGGTCTTGAAAATTCTGCAAACTTCGGTGTCAACGGCTCGCAGGTCTTTATGAGCGGCACTTATTCCATGACTGCGGTTGTGGATGTTGAAACAGGCATGAACTTTGTTGTTGCCCACACCGACAACACCACCTATATCGAAGCTACAATGGATATTGATATGTCCGACGGCACCACCAACACAGGCAAGCCCGTCAGAATCGGCTTCCTGACAATCGGCGAAAAGGTATATTGGGTGCTGCCCGACGGCAAGCCCACGTATCTTCTGATTGACGATAAGGTTACCGATAACATGGGCATCAGTGCCGATATGTTCAAGGAGCTGCTTCCTGCAGGTATGACAGGCATGAGCGGTAAAACACCCGACGAGCAGACCACGGTTTCCATCAACGGCAAAACCTACAACCGTTGGATTTATACAAACGATGACGGCACATCCATTGCCCACGATATGCGCGGTATCACCCTGCAGTATATCCGCACCTTCGATGCAGACGGCAATGAAACCTCCTGCATGCAGGTCAAGAAAATCACCGCCAATGTGCCCGACAGCCAGAAAAAGCTTGTTTCAGGCGGCATGCTGTATCAGGCCAAGCCGACGGATGCCGAGGATGATATCGGCTACATCACCGCATTCCTGCTTGAGTTTGCAGCCCTCGCAAACATCCCGATGGATGACATCACAGGCTGAAAAATTGAATCATAAAATAAAAGGGATTCTGCAAGCAGAATCCCTTTTTTCTTTTGTTTTATCGGTCTGCGCTTTTTTTGCAGCCGCTTTTTTATGCAATCTTGTGGCCGTCGGTGATCTTGATTTTGCCCATGAAGGGAACCTTGAGAACACCTGTGAGGATTTCGTTTTCGATGGTGAAGGAAACATCAACCACCTTGCCGGGAAGCAGGGAAACCTCTGCCTTGCCGCTTACGGTGTTGCCTTCGGTGACAACATCATAGAATTTGTAATCAGGCATATCAAAATCTGCATCGATTTCAATTGTGATGTCATATTCACCGTTGTTGTCTGCAATGTTGAGAGTCACTTCGCCTCTGTAGAACATGGAATTGACCTTGCAAAGCCATTTGCCGATACCGATCATAATAAAACACTCCTTAATTTCTTTTCTTTCAATATATCATATTCCGCAATGGCGGTCAATATCAGTGATGTAAATTTTTTGTGAAAGAAAAATGCATTCCTTTACAGCAGCCTTCGGCAGAAGATGAAAAAAATGTAACAATTACCCCGTTTTTGTTCAAAATTTGTTAACAACTCCTTTATGTCGGGGTATATCTTTCCTCTTATAATTCTGTTATAATGAATAATGAGAGTTGAAACGCAAGAAA
>JAZOWJ010000152.1:0-8544 GCA_045659125.1 Acutalibacteraceae bacterium | reverse complement strand
ACGGTATGGTTGCAGATACTCCGGGTTTTTCATCTATGGAAAATGATGACCGTTATGATTTTATCCGAAAGGAAGAGCTTGAGGATTGTTTCCCTGAATTTGAGAAATATCTTGGCAAATGTCGTTTTACCGGATGCGCACATCTGAAGGATAAGGGCTGTGCCATTCTCGCAGCAGTTCAAAACGGTGAAATATCCCAATCCCGACATGAAAGCTATGCTGCAATGTATATGGAAGTTAAGGATTTTAAGGAATGGGATAAAAAATAAATACTCGCAGCAACATTTTAAAGCCTCCCGCGTATAATGTACGGACGGGAGGTTTTTTATGTACAGATATCGATATGTCGGATTTGTCATTTGTGCATTCGGGATCGGTTTGCTGGTTGGTTGCTGCTTTCCTGAAAAATTAATTATTCTGGCCGTTTCCGCCCTCCTGGTCTGTGCCGGATTTTTTGTTTCTAAGTGTTGATTGGAGGGAGACCGTTTGAAGATTGTTGTGTTAAACAGCCCCGGTTGCATTAAGGGAATATTAAAAACCGTATTTTCAATCAAATAAAACAGTCACTGCGAAGTCACGAGCTTTGCAGTGATTTTTTTTGGACAAAGGCGAATAGCCTTTGCTTGTTCGGAATATGTATTAGAGAATTCAAAACAAGGAGAGACTGCAAATGCAAAATGAAGAAATGATACATTACAAAACCTGCATTTATCATGATATCAAAGAGCAAAGCCCTGATGTTCAGTTAAGCTTGCCGGATTATTATCCTGATGTTTGTAAAATTCTGACTTGTCAGGCAAATGCGTTCATCGAAAATTGCAAAAATGAAGGTGACCGTATTACGATAGAAGGAATTGTTGTATATCGACTTTTCTATTGTTCTGACAGCAAAAGTGTTCATGTTTACGAAGCAGAACAGCGCTTCAATAAAATGTTTGAATGTGCTGCTATGACACCAAACGCAATAATTGAATGTTCCTTCAAAAATGTAAATGTCAATTTCCGTGCTATCGGGCCACGTCGCGTGGATGTTAAATCCACTGTTTCTGTTTCAGTGGAGGTACATGAGCTCAAGCAACTGACTACTGCAGGAGAATTTGATGAAGGTATTGAATTTCTTAGCAGGGAATATGATCTTTTTGATATTCATGCTTGTTATAGCGGTAATTTCACTGTTGATGAAATTTTTACTGTTCAGGATGAGCGAATTGCCGAAAGCAGACTACTTTTCGACAGCAGTAAAATCAATATCGGAGAAATTAAAACCGTTAAAGATAAAATTCTTATCAAAGGAATTGCTGAATTAAATTGTACCTTTTTACATTCCAAGGATTATACACTTATTCGTTATTCGGAAAATGTACCGTTCACACAGATAGTTGATTTGTACGGAGTTGCAGAATCGGATAAATGTCATATAGTAGCAAATCCGCAACGGCTTTTTCTCGCTGTTAAAGAAAACGGTGAATGTAATATGCAGCTGAATGTTCATATTTCGGTCTGCGCAGGTGTACAAAAAACGATAACCGTTGTTTCTGATCTGTATGCGCCCGGTTATAAGTGTACTACACAGTCATTTGCAGGTCGGCTGCAAAGCAATTTTAAAAGCTTGTCAGATTCCTTTCAGGTCAATGCAAAATCAGATGTCGGAGATTTTGCCGACGCAAAGGTTCTGTCTGTGCAGGAAACGGATATTGCATATTCTGCAAAGCTTCAGCAAGGACAGGTAAATATTACAGGTCAGGTTGCGCTCGGTATTATATTGATGCTTGATGATGAAATGCAGTATTGCACGCGTTATGTTCCTTTTGAATACAAACGAGATGTCAGTGAAATGACGGATGGAGATTTTTATTGTACTGTTCACTGCAAGGATCAAGTGTGTAATATATCAGCGCAGGGTATTGCGTTAAAGGCAGAAATTGAAGTGCAGGGCTTTTTTGTGACTGAAGAAGACGTTTTCTTTAAAGATAAATGTACACTGTCAGATTCTTATGTTGATAAAGAATTTGAAAACATTTTGTTATATTTTGCCCAATGCGGTGAAACAGTATGGGATATAGGAAAAGAGAATAATGTAAGTCAGCAGATGCTTAAGGTTGCCAACGGACTTGATAAAGAAATAATTGAAGAAGATTGTGTGCTTATTCTGATTGGGGCGGAGGGTTAAAAATGACTGCTGAAAATCTTTATAAAAACTTTGCGGCTCGCACCGGCGGTGATATTTACATTGGTGTTGTCGGGCCTGTCAGGACAGGAAAGTCTACTTTTATCAAAAAAACATTTGAAAAGCTTATTATTCCTGACATGCAGCCCGGTGCCGATTTTGAGAGAATGATTGATGAGTTACCGCAATCGTCTGCAGGCAGAACCATTATGACCACCGAACCGAAATTTGTGCCTGAAAAGGCTGTCAATATTGAGCTTGAACAAAAGTTGAATGTCCGTATCCGTATGGTTGATTGTGTCGGCTTTATCGTGCCGTCATCTTTGGGATATTTTGAGGATGAAGCTCCGCGAATGGTGAAAACACCGTGGTTTGACGACGAGATTCCATTTAATATGGCTGCGGAAATCGGTACGCAAAAGGTAATTACGGATCATTCAACGATCGGGATTGTGGTTACGAGTGACGGCAGTATCAATGATATTCCCCGTGAAGAATATGAAGAAGCCGAAGAGCGTGTTATTGATGAGCTTAAAGAATTGAAAAAGCCGTTTGTTGTTCTGCTGAACTGTGTTTATCCCGATTCCGGCGCAGCAAAAAGCATGTCAGCTGATTTGACATTGAAATATAATGTCCCGGTGATTCCCGTCAATTGTCTTTCTTTGGAAGAAGATGAAATTAAAAACATTTTATCAACTGTGCTTTATGAATTTCCTGTCAGGCGGATTGATATTCAATGTCCTTCATGGTGTGCCGGCATTTCACCTGAACAAGGGTTCAAAGCCGAGTTTGCAGCTATGCTCAGAAAGAATGCAAACGAAGTATTGTGCTTGCGTCACATTGAAAGCTTTGCAGAAAAAATTCGGGAATATCAGCATGTGACTGCTGTCAGCTTGCTTGAACTGAATCCTGCACGCGGCAGTGCAAGTGTTTCTGTGCAACTTTCTGATGCGTTGTTTTATGAGCAGGTTACGCAGGTAACCGGAATAGAAATCAAAACGGATTCGGGACTCATTAACACATTGCGCGAGCTCGCGCTGCTGAAAAAGAAATATGAAAAATTTGAAACAGCATTAAAGGAAGTAGACAGCAAGGGCTATGGTATTGTTATGCCCGGCATCGATGAATTGACATTGGAAGAGCCTGAAATTATGAAGCAAGGAGGAAAATATGGAGTAAGATTAAAGGCCTCTGCACCGTCCATTCACATGATGAAGGCAGATATAACAACAGAGGTTGCGCCTATTGTCGGCAGTGAAAAGCAATCTGAAGATCTTATTAAGTATTTGTTAAAGGAATTTGAAGAATCACCATCAAAGATTTGGGAATCCAATATTTTCGGCACATCCTTGAATGAATTAGTTAATGAAGGTCTGCGGAACAAACTTATGCATATGCCTAATGAAGCAAGAATGAAGCTGCAGCAAACACTGGAAAGAATTATCAATGAAGGCTGCAGTGGTCTGATTTGTATAATTATCTGATGCAATGAAAAAGAACCTCACGATATCGTGGGGTTCTTTGAGGAATAAAATTATGTATTTTTGTATTTCATATATTGCTCTACAGCAATCTTGTCACAACGTTCGTTATAAGGATGACCGTCATGACCTTTGATCCATTCAAATTTTACATTGTGCATTTGCAACAACTGCAGCAGATCTTTCCATAACTCCGGATTCAAAACAGGATCCTTGTTACTTTTTCTCCAATTGTTTTTTTGCCAAGAATCAAGCCAGTGTTGATTTATTGCATCGCATACATACTTTGAATCAGATACTACGGTGACATCACAAGCTCGATTCAAGGCTCGAAGCCCCTCGATTACGGCTCGCAGCTCCATGCGATTGTTTGTTGTGTGTTCTTCGGAGCCGCTTACGACTTTTTCATATTTTCCATATGTCAGAATCGCGCAGTAACCACCCGGACCCGGATTTACAGAGCATGCTCCGTCTGTGTATAAAACTACTTTACTCAATTTACATTTTGGCAGACAAAGAAAGTTATCTGCAGATCCTTTCTGTTTTTTTTCATTATATCATAAGTCTTACCTGAATGCAATGATTTCCCTTAATTCGGGTCTAAATTCCGTATCAGCGGCAATACTAATATAAAAGAAAGGGGATAAAAAATGATTGCAGTAATTATGTGTGGCGGAATGGGTACAAGAATGCGACCTATCACAGAGTTAATACCTAAGCCTCTGCTTAAAATCGGCGGTCGACCTGTTTTGGATATTCTTATCAGGCAGCTGGAGAACGCGGGAGTTGAGAATATTTATCTGACTTTGGGATACAAAGCAGAGATGATTGTGGATTTTGTGGAAAAAATGAATTATCCTTCAGCGATTACATTTGTGCATGAGCATGAGCCGCTAGGAACGGCCGGAGGCATGAAAAACGCAATCGGAGAAACCATGGAAGATGTGATTGTTCTGAGTGGGGACAATGTGTTCAGTTTTGATATTAAGGAAATTTATCACAGTCATCTGAAGTCGGAAGCAGATGTCAGCCTTGTTGGGACATACAGAGATGATCCTCGTGATTACGGAACGGTACAGGCTGATACAGACGGAAGAATTCATGCTTTTGTTGAAAAACCCTCCTGGGCTCAGGCAGAGTCCAATATTATCAATACGGGTATTTATATTCTGAAAGGTGCTATTCTTTCACTGATTCCGAATGGGGTCATGTTTGATTTTGCAAATGATTTGTTTCCCTTCTTGTTGCAGCAGAAATATGATCTTCGTTGTGTGTTATCTGCCGGCGAATGGGCTGATCTTGGTGATATGGCGTCTTATTTGCAGGCAAATCGTGATATGCTTGACGGCAGATTCGGGCAGCTGCCGGGCGATATGAATATCATAAATGAGGACAAAATTCTTGAAAACGGAACACTTATCAAGGCGCCCTGTTGTATAAGTGCGAATGTTGTTTTTGAAGAAAACTGCAAAATCGGTCCTTACTGTACGATTGGCAGTGATTGCAGAATCGGAGCAGATTGTGTTATTGAAAACACAATAATTCTTGAAAACTGTAATATTGGCAGGAATTTGTATTCCTTCGGTGCCTTTGTAGGTGAAAATTGTAGCATTGGATCGTGTGTCACCTTGCAGGAAAATTCCGTACTTGCAGGCTATGACACAATAGGAAGCTATATTTCCGTTTCAGGAGATTGTCGCATGGAGCCCGGATGTCAGATTTATGATGATTCCCGAACGGTTCATGGTGATGTGCGAAAGGTTTGCACCCGTCCTGCTCTTGCTGCATCAGGAATTAAAGCAATGGATTTATCTGATTATACTTTACTTGATGCTTTTTTTACAGGAGTCGCCATCGGAAAATGTCGAAATGTGAATCGAATCGGTATTGCTTGCGGTGAAGGAAATGTTGCAGATATTTACAGAAGAGCACTCATAATCGGGATGCAGGCTGCAGGTGCTACGGTTTATGACTTTTGCACCACATTTCGCGGCAGTCGAATTTTTTATTCCGATTATTGCAATCTTGATTTTTTCGTATATGCAAGTCATGAGGAAAAGGGAATTGATCTTTCTTTTTGCGGCAAAAGCGGATGTCCGATAAGTCGCGAAACGGAAAGACAAATGATTGCTAATTTCAGATATAACTCTGTTCCATGTCTGAACAATGAGTATTGTCTGGATACTTTTTTTATGCAGCCGATTTCTTCTCTGTATAACTCTCTGTTTATTCATCAATTGCCGCATTCAGACGGACGATTCAATATTGCTGTTGCTTGCGATGATAAGGATATTTATGAACTGTTGTGCCACGCATTTCAGGAAAAAGGCTATCGTTACAGCTATGGCGGCCTTTTGTTTATTGTCGACAGGTTTGGTGAAAAATTCTATGTCATTGAAAATGAGCATGCTTATTCATATGACAGAATTGTAACTATTTGTTGTCAGTATGCGTTTTCAAAAGGAGAAGATGTTGCTGTCGGTGAAGCCGCACCCGGAATTCTTGAGCAGATGGCACAGCATCATAATTGCAAATTGTATCGTATGTATGAAGCGGGGCAAGAATTAACGCCCGATGCGTTGAGTGCATTGTCGAAGAACTTATGGGTTTTTGATGGCTTATTGTGTATTGCTCGCTTGCTGCATATTATGAAGCATAAAAAAATGACCATCAGACAATTATCGGATGCATTACCTGAATGTTATGTCAAAAACTTTTCAGTTGCTTATGACGGCATGCCGAATACCTTCAGGGAAAATCTTCGCAATAGCGGAGCTTATCGCTCACAGAACCGTGAAGGGTATTATGAATGGGAGGATGAACGAGGGGTTATTCGCGTGAAATCAGATGCTGCATGTAAAAATATCAGGGTTCTCATTGAAACAGACAGCCTTGAGCTTTCTCGTGAGCTTTCTGCCGATGCTGAAGAGAAAATAAAGAACTGTGCTATTGACAAATTCTGCTAATCATAGTAAAATATAACATTACGAAAGTGTATTCGTAATGTTTTACATATATAATATATTAAAGGAGTTATAATGCCTAAAAAGAATAAGTCTGAAGATGCTATGAAACCGGGAGAAAAGAAAAACTCCCAGCAGAACAAAAAAGAAAAGGTTAATAAAAACAAGAACAGTAAAGCAAAGACTGTTGATAATACAAAAAACCAGAAGAAGAATAACCCGGAATCCAAGACAAAGCGCAAAGGTAAAACGAATTCTTCCGACAAGAACAGTAATAAAAAGAAAAGCAATGTGCAGGATGCAGTTATGCCTGCATCAGTGAAGCCTGCAGAAAAGCTCAGTATAGCTTTTTTGGGCGGTATGAATGAAATCGGCAAAAATCTGACCATGATCAAATACGGCAATGACTGCATTTTGATTGACTGCGGACTTGCTTTTCCGGATGCCGAAATGTTTGGTGTTGACCTTGTTATTCCTGACTTTTCATATATTGAAAGAAATAAAGAAAATATACTCGGAATTTTCATCACACACGGTCATGAGGATCACATAGGCGGATTGCCGTATCTGCTTCGCAATGTCAACATTCCCATTTATGCTACGTGTCTGACTTGCGGTCTGATTGAAGGAAAACTCAGCGAACATCATTTGCTGAATGCAGTCAGCATGCATGTGATCAGCCCCGGTGATGTGATTGCCTTGGGTGATTTTGCCGTTGAGGCAATTCATGTGAATCACTCTATTCCCGATGCCCTCGGCTTTGCTGTTAAAACACCGGCAGGCACTATTGTTCACACCGGTGATTTTAAAATCGATACCACCCCAATTGACGGCGAAATGATCGATGTCGCACGTCTTGCGCAGTTGGGCAATGAAGGCGTTTTGTGTCTCTTGTCTGACTCAACCAATGCTGAACGTCCCGGATTTACTGCAAGTGAAAGAACAGTCGGTGAATCACTTGAAATGCTGTTCAGAAAAGCAGGGAAGAAGCGAATTATTGTTGCTTCCTTTGCTTCCAATATACACAGAATTCAACAGATTATGGATTGTGCCGTGAAGCTTGGCAGAAAAGTGGCACTGTCAGGCCGCAGTCTTGAAAATGTTGTTCGTATCAGTACGGATTTAGGATATCTCAATATTCCCGAAACCCTGATTGTACCGATTGAGCGCCTTAAAAATTATACAGACGATCAGATTATTATTATCACAACCGGCAGCCAGGGCGAACCCATGTCTGCACTTTCCCGAATGGCAATGTCCGATCACAGACGAGTAACCATCGGACCGAATGATTGTGTGGTTATTTCCGCTACTCCTATTCCCGGTAATGAAAAAACGGTTGGTAATATTATCAATGAATTGATGAAGCTCGGCGCGGATGTGTTCTATGAGCGCAATCTTGAAATTCATGTCTCCGGTCACGCAAGCCAGGAAGAATTGAAAATGATGATGTGTCTGCTTCGTCCGAAGTACTTCATTCCTGTTCATGGTGAGCAGAAGCATTTGCAAAAGCATGCAAGGCTCGCTGAAACAATCGGCATCCCCAAAGAGAATATTCTTGTAGCTGACATCGGAATGCTTGTTGAGTTATCTGATGCTCGAATTGCAGTAACAGGTAACGTTCCTGCCGGTCGTTTGTTTGTTGACGGCTCTGGTATCGGTGATGTCGGCAACACGGTTCTTCGAGACAGAAAGCGTCTTTCTCAAGACGGTATTGTCGTTGTTACTGCTGTGCTCGATGCCTATTCCGGTGAGGTCATCGCACCGATCGATGTACAGACCAAAGGATTTGTTTATGTGAAGGAATCCGCTGAAATTGTTGACGGTATTGCGGATATTGCAATGGCCGCTGCCGATTCATTTGCGGATGCCTATTCAATGGATGTCAATGCATTAAAAGCAAAGATGCGTGATTATGTGTCCAAAGCCATTT
>JAZOWJ010000151.1:0-7171 GCA_045659125.1 Acutalibacteraceae bacterium | reverse complement strand
GGCATTTATTGCATATTTATTCTTGCAGGCATTCTGATCGCGGCACTCTTTCATTATGCACTGAGAAAGGAGTAAGAAAATGAAAAAGAAAATACTGAAGATTCTTGCGTTTGTTCTTGCCTTGTGTTTGCTTGCCGTAGTTTGTCTCTTTGTAAATGTAATGGTCGGAAATCCCGTTTCAAAAGCACTTGCCAAAAGAAGTGCGCAGGACTATTTAATTGAGAACCATGCAGGGGAAGGCTATGAAATCAAGAAGGTTGCATATGACTGGTATAATACCGAGTATCTTGTTGAATGTGCCGTTCCGGGTAGTCTTGATCGTCATTTTCGGGTGGATACGGATTTTTTCGGCAGAGTGGCATATTCAAGCTATGAAGATGATGTTCTGCGACACGGCAATACGGTTGAGCGGCTGAATGACAGCTATAATGAATTGTGTGAAGCTGTGATGTGCAGTGCTTTTTTGCCTTTTGAAATTGAGTATGCTTTCTGCAGATTAAACTTTGAATCCGGTCCGGAAGAAACGGATTCCGAGCACCCGTCCAGCGTGTTGCGAATGGAAGATCTGCAGACGGATGCAGACTATGATATATGCGAATTGGCTGCAAAAGCAGGTTTTCTGAGTGTTGGCTTCCGTGATGAAAATGCCACAGTTGAACGCATGTGTGAGATTTTGCTTGCATTGAAAAAGACAGCCGATCAGGCAGGATTTTCTTTCCATGCGGTCAGCTGCGAAATAGACCCCCCGGCTCATCCTGCCGATGATGCTGTGTATGTATGGGGGGTTTTATACAGTGATATTTACGAGGAAGGTCTTATCGACCGTGTACGGCTTGCGATCGAAAATTGATAATCATTTATTTTTGAATCGTTTTGGTGTGAGGTTTTTGCAGCTTTGTGCGTTTAATGGGTGAAAGGCGCTGAAATCTGCTTTTCGGAACGGAGGAATTTTATGGATCAGGGTGCCGGCAGCTATCACCGTTATCTCGCAGGCGACGATAAGGCCGTGGCTGAAATCATCGAAGCCTACCGCGCGGGACTTCAGATGTTTTTGCAGCAGATGACAGGTGACGAGGACACAGCCGAGGAAATAACGCAGGAGACCTTTGTTTTTCTGTTTACCCGCAAGCCACATTACAAACCGACCGCATCGTTTAAAACGTGGCTTTACACCATTGCCAAAAACCGTTGTCTGCGGGCACTTAAAAAGCAAAAACGCTCGGTTGCCTTGTCTTTTGAGGATTCATTGCTGATTCCGGACGATTCTCCGACGGTGGAAGAACATTATTTTGCAACCGAAACCGCACACCGTGTGCATGCGGTGATGGGCAGACTCAAACCCGAATACCGTGAAATCCTGTGGCTGACCTATTTTGAGGGACTTTCCAACAAGGAAAGTGCTGCCGTGCTCGGCAAAAATGTGCACAGCATTGAGGTGCTGGTTTCCAGAGCAAGAAAAGCGCTGAAAAATCAACTTACAAAGGACGGTTTTGCAGATGAAATCGAATGAGGAAATGATTTTTGAAGTCACAAAGCAAATTGAAAACAGCCGAAAAAGACAGAAAACCCGCAAAAAGTTTATCACAGTCTGTGCCGTGCTGACGGTGTTTGTGTGCCTTGCCGTTGCGGCAGGTGCTGCAGCAAAATATGCCGTGTTCAGTCCCGAATGGAGAGAACAGCTTGTTGACAGTGCGCAGAATGCCGATGAAGCAATCGGTGTGGATGCGTTCAAAGAACAGCTTGCCGCAAGCAATGACATTTTCTCAAAGGACAACGAGTATCAGGTTCTCATGAACCATGAAAAAGCCATTGAAATCGGTATTTCGCAACAGGGTGGGGACTATGTGTTCACGCTGAACAGCATCGTCCCCGCCAAATGGCTTCGCAACAAGGTCGTCAGCGGTTCGCTTGCAGATGTTGAAAACTTGAAATTTGAATGGCAGGTCACGGATGCGTATTTTGCAATTTTTGAAACCGTCCGTGCAGACGGTCAGCCCATGACCGATGAGGACACATGGTTCCACTGGCACCGCTATGTGGCTGGCTACAATCCGTGGGGAATGAACATGTGCCTGGAGGGGGCAGGAGAATTCAGCGTTTTTGAGGACGGCAAGCGGTGGACAGCCGTGGTCATTACCGAAATGATGATGTTTGCCGACCATGATTTTGTGTTTGCACCTGTTGACCTTGATGTGCAGTATGATACCATGAATGATCTGTATGCCGATGCAGACGGAACGATTGAGCTCAAGGACACCGCCCCTGAAACCGTGGTGCTGCTTCGCTGCAAAATCGATGATCAATTTGCCGACAAAGCCGCCCAGAAGGAATTTATGAAAGACCGGGAATTCCTTGCCAATTTCAGCGGATATGAAAAATAAGGCATAAAAACAGCCGATGGGGAAAAACCTCATCGGCAATATTTTTTTTACATCGGCTTGTCGTAGCGGCCGTGGTTGCGGAAATGCTCGGTGCGGAATTCCTCCTTGCTGACCTTGCAGCCGAGCACATTTGCCCAGCCCTCGCAATAAAGCTAGTAGTAGGAGTGGTTCTTTTTCATAAAATACTTCCACACAAGGTTTGCCCATGTGAACGAGGGCAGGCCGATTGTCAGCTGCCAGAACGGGCCTAAAATCAGGCTCTGCACGGTGTGGCCGAATTCATGGATGGTCAGGTCGTGCACATAGTCGGGGCGCTTTTCGTAGGTTTCGTCTGTCAAAAACAAAAATACGAACATGCCCATGGTGATGCCGCCGAGGCTTTTCTTTTTCAGGTGAATGTCGGTCACAAGGCAGTTGTGAAACAGCCTTACCTTGCCGAAGGGGGACAGCACAAGGAAGAACAGCAGTCCCACCGCATTCTGCGGTAAGCCCCATGTGAACTGCCAGAAGGCATACAGCCAGCTTTTAAAATTCTGCTTCATTTTGAACACTCCTTTATGTTGGTTTGTTGAGATAAATTATGGTTTACCTGCGTTGCAGGAATGCAAAATGCAAAATTCAAAATGCAAAATTAAATGGTCGCTTCGCTCCGATTTATAGAGTATGAAGAAATAACATCATAAAAGAAAGCAATGAAATTTTCGACATTTGCCATATGCATTGCACAATATTGAGTGTAAAGATTTTGATTAAACTGAAATTTGAAACATCAAAACTAATAATTATATTTTCTATAATGGCAACGCCATTCCGATAATTTTGCATTTTGCATTCCTGCATTTTGCATTCTTATGGTTTAGCGGTAAAGCCGCTAAACCATATTTATTTTGTTTCTTCGCAAACAATCTGCAGGGTTCCGCCGTTCATCATGTTCGTGACACTGAAACGCAGGTCGGGCAGATCTTCGCCGTTGAGTGTGGCAGACTTTGTGTAAATGCCCTTACCCTGTTTTTCGATGGTAAAGGTGTTGCCGTTGTGCAATTTCAGGACGGCTTTTTCATATTTCGGGAAGCCGATGAGCATTAAATTTTGTCCCGTAACGGGGAAAATACCGAGACAGTTCCATATATGGCACGAGGATGTGCCGCCCGAATCGTTGTTGCCGGGCAAGCCGCCTCTGCCTGTTGTGAACATGCTGTCCTCACCTGCCTGCAGAACCTCGCACAAGCGGTCATAGCGTTTGGCGTAGTGATAAGCCCACGGTGTTTCCATGTCGGACTCATTGTTGAAGCCCTCGAAGCAGCCGAAGTGCTCGTCAAGCTCGGTAAAGCCGAAGAAATTGTCGAGCTGTTCAACAAAAGCATCAACGCCGCCGGCAAGCTCCATTCGCTTTTGCATGTCATGCAGCAGGCGGAACGAGTAGTTGCGGTAATTGCCCTCGTAGTAGTCATGGTCCTCGTAAAGGTAGCCTGTTTTCGGGTCGTAGGCATCTGTCCATGTGTCGGCAAAATCACGCAATTCCTTTGCAAGGTCATCCTCGCCGAGTGCTTCGGCAAGAAGCGACACCGCATGGCAGCCCTCGCAGACATCCAGAAAATGTGTCAATCGCTTCGGAATGACACCCGAAATAATGTCTGCATAATGCTCACGCTTCAAATCCTTGAGTATGGCCTTGAGTGCCTGCCTGTAGTCGGCAGGAATATTTCGGAAATATGCATCCGCAAGGCTGTGCTCGGCAAGCATGCAGGCCTGGTCGGACGGCACATGGCAGCCCTTTGTCATTAAAAAGGTGTGCGGTAATTTGCCTGTGTGCAGACCGCACAGGATGATGGTTTCAACAATTTCTTTTGAAATTTCGGGGTATAAGGTGAACAAAAGCGGAAGCTGGGTCTTATAAATATCCCACATCGTCGCAAAATCCACGCAGAAGGGGCTTTCCTCCCACAGCGGACTTTCACCCGTGCGTGAACAGGGCTTTACGAGGGTGTGATACAAATTGGAATAGAAAATTCTTTTCTGCCGTTCGTCGTCGGTGGTGATTTCAATGCGTGCAAGTGCCTCGCACCATTTTTCATAAGCGGCATCACGCACGGCATTGAAGCCGCCCTCATCCACGCAAAGGTCAGCGTGTGCAAAGGCTGCGTTTTTGACGGAAACGGAAAGACGGGTTTCAACCGTTTGGCTGTCGGCCTCGATGAACACCCCGAAGGTGTCCTCGGTTTTGCCGAACAGAATTTCCTTGCCTGCAATGTAGCGGTTGTTCTGCAAAAGCGAAACGGCTCTTGCGTTGGTCAGCTGCAGATGGAAATAGGTCGGCACACCGCTTAAAACGATTTCGGCATACACCTCGGTCGGCGACACAATGCGGATCAGCCCCGATTCGGGTCTTGCATAATCGCGCTCACTCTTTTTCAGCAGGCCGTCGTTGGTGAAGTCCACCGCAAGCCTGCCGTCATCCTGCCCGAAGCGGAAGCGGTGGTAGGCACTTTTCATTGAAACCGTGGTCTCGCTGTAAATGCCGTTGGCGGTTTTCACGGCATAGTAGCCGGGCATTGCGTATTCATCCTCAATTTCGACACCCTTGAATTCTGCAGGTGTGCCGAAGAATGCGGAAATGATGCAATAATTATAATAGTAGTCAATGGCACCTGTTCCGCTTTGATGAAAATGCGAAAGCCCCAGGTATTTTTTGCACTCGTCGGTATGCTTCAGGTTCTGCGGATTGGAATTGGGCAGCCGGTCACCGTAGCCTGTGGGATAGCCTGCGGTGTAGGTGCAGCAGGAATATTTGCCGAACGGCAAAGCAGCCCCCGGGCTTGTGTTACCCGCGATGCCCTTTATGAATTTCCATGTGGCTGCAACGCCCTGCGGCTCGGGCAGGTCAATCTCACTGCAGCCGAGAAACACATCCGCATACTTGCAAAAATCAATCATAAGAAAAATCTACCTTTCATTGTTACCCTTTCAGTATACGCGAAAAGACACGAAATGTCAAATGCTTGTTAATATTGCCGAAAACGGTAACATCTGATTGGGAATTTTTAACAAAATGAACAAAGTGTGCTTGCTTTTTGCAGTGTAAGGTGGTAATATTAAAAAATAGTACTTAATTATATTCAGGAGGCTTTTATGAAAAGAAAAAGCGGTGTCCTGCTTCCTGTTTCCACGCTCAACGGTGAGTTTTCCTGTGGCAGCTTCGGAAAAGAAGCATTGGCTTTTGTTGACTTTCTGGCAGACTGCGGCTTTTCCTATTGGCAGGTTTTGCCGTTCTGCATGGTGGATGAATGCAATTCACCCTACAAATCCTATTCCGCATTCGGCGGAAATCCCTATTTTATTGACCTCAATGAGCTGTTCGGGCAGGGGCTTATCACCCTTGAGGAACGCGAAAGCGCAAAGCAGAACACACCCTACAGCTGCGAATATGTAAGGCTGTTCCACACTCGCTTTGCTTTGCTCAAGAACGCATCCAAGCGCGTCGATGACCGTGCAAGGGTGCAGGCATTCATTGCAGAAAATCCGTTCCTTGCACAGTTCTGCGAATTCATGGCGCTCAAGGCTGCCAATGCGCAGACACCGTGGACGCAGTGGAAAAACACGGATATTGACCCCGACGAGCTGTTTATGTGGCAGTTCACGCAGTATGAATTTTTCCGTCAGTGGAAAAAGGTCAAGGATTATGCGAACAGCAAGGGCATTCAGATCATCGGTGATATTCCGATTTATGTGGACTTTGACTCCTGTGATGTATGGGGCAACCGCGGTCTGTTCCAGCTCGATGAAGAAGGCAAGCTTGCTGCCGTTGCAGGCTGTCCCCCCGATTACTTTGCAAAGGACGGTCAGCTGTGGGGCAATCCGCTTTACGATTGGGAAAAGATGGAAAAGGACGGCTTCTCGTGGTGGAGAGCACGCATGAAGCACATGTTCAACCTCTTTGACGGTGTCAGAATCGACCATTTCCGTGGACTTGAATCCTATTGGCGCATTCCTGCCGATGCCGAAACCGCAAGGGAAGGCAAGTGGGTCAAGGGCCCGGGCAAGGCATTCATTGATATGCTGCATGAAATCACGGACGACAAGCACTTTGTCATTGCCGAGGACCTCGGCGAAATCACGCAGGAGGTCATTGACCTTGTGGAATACAGCGGCTTCCCCGGCATGCGTGTGTTCCAGTTCGGCTTCCTCGGGGATGACGACAATCCCCATAAGCCGCACAACTACCCCAACAACTGCATTGCTTACACGGGCACGCATGACAACAACACCCTGCTCGGTTACGTTTGGGAGCTCGACGATGCACGCAGAAAAAGCATGCTCGAATACTGCGGCTACACTTCGCCCGATTGGGACAGAGGCTATGATGCCGTGCTTCGTACCATGTTTGCAAGCCACGCAGGCACACTTATTCTGCCCATTCAGGATCTGCTCGGCTACGGCTCGGACACAAGACTCAACATTCCCGGCAAGGCAGACGGCAACTGGCAGTACCGCGTGACTGCCGACCAGTTAAACGGTATCGACCGTGCAAAATTCAGACGGTTCAATACACTTTATAAGCGAACATAAAATATGCCTTATGGGAAGTTTGGTTTTGTATGAATGCAAAATGCAGAATGCAAAATGCAAAATTATCGGGTCGCTGTGGTAAGGTCAGCACATCGGTAAGCCGGAGGTAAGTGCATTATGTATAGAGTCAAGGTGGAGATTGAAAGAATTTCGGTAGGAACGCAGGCGGAAATTGTTTCAATACGACCTTGACGCCGGCAGCCGGATATAATGGGAAAAAGGCG
>JAZOWJ010000150.1:0-15777 GCA_045659125.1 Acutalibacteraceae bacterium | reverse complement strand
TTTCACCCTGCGCTCGGGCGGTAAAACCTTTATCACCATGCTGTTCGACAGCTGCTTCATCTGGGTCATCAGTGTGCCTGTTGCCTTTGTTTTCTCCCGTTTCACCTCGCTTCCCATTGTGCCGATTTTCTTCATCACGGAAGCAATTGAAATTGTCAAAACCATACTCGGCTACTTCTTTGTGCGCAGTGATTCATGGATGCAGAATATTGTTGCCGACAAGGCTGAAAAAGAATAAATATTTTATAAACCGATTGACTAATAATTAAACTTATTCTATAATAAAGCACAGTACATTTGTTGGAGTGTTAAATTATGAAAAAACAATTTTTCCGTCTTTTTGCAGCTTGTCTGATTGCTTTGCTTGTGCTCGGCTTTTCGGCCTGCAAGGACAAGCAGGAGGAGCCCACAGAGCCTGCAACCATGGTGATGGACACCACCATTTCCCAGCAGGCATACCTCAGCGAGCTTGTGGACCCTGCACAGCCCACAGTCCCTGTAACACAGGCCCCGCAGGGTGAGCTGCCGTCCCCCTCGCAGCCGGGCAAGCCCGTCAACGGCATGTTCTTTGATGATGCCGTTTTTGTCGGTGACTCGGTTTCGCTCAAGCTCAATTATTATGTTTCCGATCAGCGCTCCTACGGTGATTGCCTCGGCAAGGCAAAATTCCTGACCTCGGGCAGCCTCGGCAGTGCACAGGCTCTGCTTGCCGTGTCAAGTGAGTCCCTGCATCCGACCTATCAGGGTGAAAAGCTTGCCATTGAGGACACCATTGCCAAAATCGGCGCAAAAAAGGTGTTCATCATGCTCGGTATGAATGACATTGCCGTTTACGGCATTGAAGGCTCGCTTGATAATTACGAGGAGCTGGTCAGCAACATTCTTGCAAAGACCCCCGATGCGGTTATTTATGCACAGTCCTGCACCCCCATGGCGGTCGGCTGTGAGCGCAGTGTGCTCAACAACAAGAACATCGTGAAATACAACAATGCCCTCAAAGACCGCTGTGAAGAAAACGGCTGGCGCTACATGGATATCTATTCTGTTGTTGTGGACGAAAACGGCTACCTTCGCAATGACTACTGCAGTGACCCCGATGATATGGGCATTCACTTCATGGATGCAGGCTGCAAGGCCTGGGTCGATTACCTGATGAACAACGCAGGTTAAAACAGTAATAAATTTTATTAAGGAGTATAAAACGATGAAAAAGATTCTCACACTTGCCCTTTGCCTTCTGATGGCTCTTTGCCTGACCGCTTGCGGCGGCAATGACGATGCAACACAGCCCGATGCAGACAACAACGCTGTTACTGCAACTGTTGACCTTGCAGCTTGTCTTGAACAGATCAAGACCGATTGCGCTTTGACCGATGCACGCAATATCAACACCGACATGCTCTTTGACACCTACGGCATTGCTGCCGAGAAGTATGCACAGGCTGCCTGCTGCATGGTGCCCACAGGTGTGTTCCCTGCAGAAGTGCTTATGTTTGAAGCTGTTGATGCTGCAGCTGCTGCCGATATCGCTGCAAAGCTCGAAATGAGACTGCAGGAGGTCAAGAACCAGTCCCAGTCCTACGATGCCGAAAACTATGCACTTGCACAGCAGTGTGCTGTCAACACCAACGGCAACATTGTTACTCTGTTCATCTCTGCTGATTTTGCAGCCATGAACACCATTCTTGATTCCTACATCAAATAAAAACAGGTAAATAATTGTGGTTTTTTCGAGTCTGCTTTTTATCTTTTTGTTTTTTGCTGTCGTATTGACGGTTTACTATTGCTTACCGAAAAAATTCAGAAACGGCTTCCTCTTCGTCGCAAACCTCGTGTTTTACGGCTACGGGGAGCCGATTTTCATTCTGCTGATGCTCTTTTCGGTGGCAATCAACTATGCAAGCGGTCTGCTTCTCGGTAAATTTGCCGATAACAAAAAAGCACAAAAAATTGTGCTGCTTGTGAATGTGCTTGCAAACCTTGCACTGCTCGGCTATTTCAAATATGCGGGCTTTGCGGCCTCCATGCTGCAGAAAATCCCCGTTTTTGCAGGCATTTCCGTTCCGAATATTGCACTGCCCATCGGCATTTCGTTCTACACCTTCCAGACCATGTCCTATGTTATTGATGTCTACAGAGGCGATTGTGCCGTGCAGAAAAGCTTTATTGCCTTCGGTACCTATGTGGCTCTTTTTCCGCAGCTCATTGCAGGTCCCATTGTCCGCTACAAGGATGTTGCACATCAGCTGATGCACCGCGAGGAATCCCTTGATGAATTTGAAAAGGGTGTCAAAATCTTCCTTGTCGGTCTTGCCAAAAAGGTGCTGCTTGCCAATCGAATGGGACAGCTGTGGGATGTGCTTCGTGCAGATGACGAAGCAGGTATGGTTGCCGCATGGGTCGGCATTCTTGCTTATTCATTGCAGATCTATTTCGACTTTTCGGGTTATTCCGACATGGCAATCGGACTTGGCCATATGTTCGGCTTTGAATTTCTCAAAAATTTCGATTATCCCTACATTTCCAAAAGCATCACCGAATTCTGGCGCCGTTGGCATATTTCGCTGGGCACATGGTTCAGAGAATATGTTTACATTCCCCTCGGCGGCAACCGCAAGGGCAAGGCACGGCAGATTCTTAACATCTTTGTTGTGTGGGCGCTCACGGGTCTTTGGCACGGTGCAAGCTGGAACTTTGTGTTCTGGGGTGTTTACTTCGGCATTCTGCTGACCATTGAAAAGCTGTTCCTGCTGAAGGTGCTTAAAAAAATTCCTGCTGTTTTCTCGCACATTTATACATTGCTGCTGGTGGTCATCAGCTGGATTTTCTTCTATTTCGAAACCACGGACGGTATTTTCTCGTTTATGGGCAGACTTGTCAGCCTGTCCGACGGGCTTTTGTCACAGGATGCGGCCGCAACGGTGACCGCATCGCTGCCGATTCTTCTCATTGCCCTTGTTGCATGCACACCGCTTGCCAAAAAAGTGCACGAGAAATTGCAGGACAAGCCCTTTATGCCTGCTGTTGAGGCGGTTGCAGGGGCTGCAAGCCTGCTGCTGAGTGTCGGCGCTTTGGTGTATGACAGCTATAATCCGTTCCTGTATTTCCGTTTTTAAGGAGGAGAGAATATGAAAAAAGTATATAAGCATCTTTCCTCTTTTGTTTTCCTTGCACTTGTTTTTGTTTTGCTTGTGCTGTTTGTCGTGTTGCCTAAAAAGGACTATTCCGCAAACGAAAAAAGAGTGCTGTCCGATTTTCCGCAGGTAAGCCTTTCGGCAATTGCAGACGGCTCGTTCGGCACGAAATTTGAAACCTATCTCTCTGACCATTTTCCGTTCCGCAACTTCTTTGTAGGACTCAATGCCTATTACAATCAGCTTCTCGGTAACAACGGCTCGTCGGGTATTTACAATGCCAAGGATGGTTATCTCATTTCCAAGCCCGAAGCCCTTGACCCCGACCGTCTGACCAAAAATCTCGGCTATATCGGCGATTTTGCAGAAAAGAATGCAATGCAGGCCCTTTTGCTTGCCGTTCCGTCACCCGGCTATATGCTCGAGGACAAGCTTCCTGCCGTGCATGAGGAATATGCCGACGAGCAGGCCTTTGCGCTGATTGCAGAAAATCTGACCGACACGGTGCAGCTTGTTGATATGCGTGAAGCCTTCCGCAATGCTGATGAACAGGTTTATTACCGTACCGACCACCACATCACAAGCGCAGGCTCTTATCTTTGCTATGAGGCCCTTTGCGATGCGCTTGCATTGACACCCGTTTCCCGTGATGCGTTTACCGTTGAAACAAGCGAAGGCTTTTACGGCACAACCTATTCAAGAAGCGGCCTGTGGCTCGAAAAGCCCGACACGGTGGAAATGTGGCAAAATGATGCGTTGCATGCTACCGTTTGGGTTTCCGAGGACGGCAGTGAAACCGAAGCGCATGACGGTATCTTCTTTACAGACCACCTGACCGAGGACGATCAGTATCCCGTATTCCTCGACGGCAATCATGGCTACACCCATATTCACAATGAAAATGCCGACGGCGGAAAGCTGCTCATCGTCAAGGATTCCTATGCACACTGCATGACAGGATTTCTTGCCGGGCATTACAGTGATATTTACATGATCGACCTGCGTTATTATAAGCTTGCGCTGTCACCGCTTGTCGAAAAAGAGGGAATTGACACCGTGCTTTACATTTACGGTATCGACAATCTTGCAGGTGACAGCAATATCGCCTGGCTTGAATAAACGCAAAAAGGAGCTGTGAAAACAGCTCCTTAATTTTTTTGCTTATTTGTCGAGTAAAAATCTTTTTTCTTCCTCGGGCAGGTCAAGGCCGATCGTTCCGCCGGGGTTCATGTTATAGCCCGGGTCAAAATAATCCTTAAGAACCTTGAACACACCGTATTCCTTTTTGCCGACATAGCCCTCGAGCCACGGTGCAAACATCTTGCCGATGCCGTGGTGGTGGCTGACCGCTGCACCCGATTTCTGAATGGCATCGAGAATGGTGCTGTGGTAGCGCTTGAATTCTGCAGAATCATTCATGCGTGTGATGAAAATGAAATACAGGTTTGCACCCTGCGGATAGCAGTGCGACATATGGGTGGTGACAATGGTGTTGGGCAGTGCGTGGCAGACCTCGCGAACGTCCTTATGTACCTGTGCCATGTTCGACCATGTGACCGTGCATTCGAGTGTATCGGTGCACACACCGAAGTCCATCATGGAATCCCTGAGATACGGGTCATTGAAGCGACCCTTTTCCCATGCCTTGCAAACAAATGAGGTCAGGCTCATGGCACCGTGCTCCTTGGCAATGCGGGCAATATTCTTTGCAATGTTGGCGGAAAATTCCTTTTCGCCGTCGGTGAAGCCAAGGAACAGGCAACGCTCCATGTCCTTGTAGCCGAGCTTGTCGAGCATCGGATGCAGGGGCGTTTCGTCCACATTGTAAAGACGAAGCATCAGGTTGGTTTCCTCGGGGTCAGAAAGACGGAAAACAGAGGAATAACCGCATTCGCACTGCATCATTTCACGGGCAGCATCCATGGCTGTTTCCCAATCCTTGAAGATGTAGGAAAAGCGCTTGCGGTTTTCGGGCATATAACGGCGCACCTTGAGAGTGACCTCTGTCAGCACACCGAAGGTGCCCTCCGAGCCCATCATGATCTGATTGAGATCGGGACCCGTGGCTTCTCTGGGATAATGCGGTGTCTGAATCACACCGATGGGTGTTGCATATTTCTGTGACAGAACAATGTCTGCAATCGTGCCGTAGTAGGTGCTGTTCTGACCGGCACCTCTTGTCACGACCCAACCGCCGACACTCGAATATTCAAACGATTGCGGAAAATGACCGCAGGTATAGGCTCTTTTTGCACCGAACACATCGACTGCATTGTTGAGTGCTTTTTCAAGATCGGGACCCGACAGACCTGCCTGCACGGTGATGGTCTGATCGGTTTCGTTGAACGAAAGAATCTTGTTGAAGCGCTTGCGCATATCAAGCGAAACACCGCCCTTGACAGGCTCCACACCGCGTGTGACGGAAGATCCGCCACCGTAAACATACAGCGGAATGCTGTTTTGGGTGCAGTAAGCAACGATTTTTTCAACCTCCTCGCTTGTGGACGGATAAATGACCATATCGGGCAGGGAATCGAATTTTCTTTCGCGGATGCGAAGCAGGTCATAAGCCGTTTTGCCGTAAGCCACGGCAAGGCGGTCATAATCTTTTGTGGAAGCATAGCTTGTGCCGACGATGGCACGAAGCCCGTTGAGATGCTTTTCACTTAATTTCGACGGATAATCGGACAAATCCACTTCATCCCAGCCGATGTCACCGTCGTACTGACGAAAATCGTCATCGGTCATGTCGAAGGTCGATTTCATCATCTTGTAAAGCGATTCCTTGGGGTATTTTACAAAATGCGGATCGCCCCAACGGAAAACCGAGCGGTAGCTTTTTTCGGGAGCAGCCTGTTTGATCCATTTCGGCTCAAAGCCCTTATACGGTTTTGTGCTCATTTTTTAACCCTCCGATTATTTCATTCCTTTGAAAACGGGCAAAAGCTTCGGATACAGCTTGGTGTAAACATTGTTGTAAATGTCCTCGTAGAGCAGGCTGTTTTTCATGTCAGGCTCAAAAACATCGCACACACGCACCATGGATTTGATTGCAGCGTCATAATTATTGAATTCCTTGAGCGAAACAAAGGCAACCATGGAAGCACCCAGTGCAGATGCCTCATGCGTGTGGATTCTTTTGACGGGAATGCCGAACATGTCGGCTGTAATCTGACAGATAGTGTCATTCTGCGAGCCGCCGCCTGCAACAAACAGCTCGTGGATCTTGGTTTTGGAGCGCTTTTCCATCATGTGCATGCCTTCCATCAAAGCAAAGTTGATGCCCTCGATGATGGCCCTGTAAATGTGATATTTGGTGTGAATCGGGGTAAAGCCCGTGATGGTGCCCTTTGCAAGCGGACAGACAACACCGGGCTCCCAATAGGGCTGCACGAGCAGACCGTCACAGCCTGCAGGAATGTCTGTCAGGAAGCGGTTGAGGTATTCTTCGGCAGAAATTCCCTCTTCTGTTGCAAGCCTTGCTTCCTCCTGTGCAAAGTTTGCAATGAACCAGCGAAGCATGGCATAGCCGAAGAAAATCTGAATTTCGGGATTCCATGTGTCGTTGAGCACGGCAGGGTAGGCAGGCAGGAACTGCTGGGGCTCAAAATATTTTTTGGTTGCAAACTGCACGGTAGCACTTGTGCCGAACGACAAGGCGGCCTTGCCTGCCTTGTTGACGGAAAGGCCGAGTGTTTCGCAGCCCTTGTCCGAGCCTGTTGCAATCAGCGGCAGTCCTGCAGGAATGCCTGTTTTTTCTGCAGCCTCTGCAGTGATTTCGCCGATAACGGAGCCGCTTTTTACGATTCTGCAAAGGTTCTTTTCGGGAATGTCAAACACGCAACGGGTCATTTCGTTTTGTGCCATCCACTTGCGCTCCTTGTAATCAAGGGGCAGATGACCGATCTGGTTTGCAGCGGTGTCACGCAGCAGACCCGTCAGCAAATAGTTGATATAAGTCGGCAGGAATACAAATTTGTCTGTTTTGCGGTAAATATGCGGCTCGTTTTCCTTTACCCAGTTGCAGAAGGCAGCGGAATGCTGCATTTTTGCCGTTTCCATCATGCCTGCATATTCAAAAGCAAATTTTTTGACAGCACCTGCAGGCAGGGAGCCCTCAGCCTCGCGTCTGTCGAGCCAGAGAATCATGTTGCGAAGCGGCTTCTTGTCCTTGTCAAGGCAAAGCAGGGTGTCACGGATGGTGGTCACGGTAACAGCCTTGATGTCATTGAACAGCTCGCCTGCCTTTTCCTTGAGCGCAAGGGAAGCCTCGCACAGCTTGTTGAAATAAAAGTCGGGCTCCTGCTCGGCTTGTCCGGGATATTCGGAAATAAAGGGCTGTTCATAAACCATCTGCACAAAAGCAGGGAAGTTCCCCTCCTTATCGCAAAGCATGGCACGAATACTCTGTGTGCCGATGTCAAAAGTCAGAATCAATGCTTCTCCCATGGTATTACTCCTTTAAAATATTGCTTGTCGCAATGATGTCAGCGGCTGTGCCGCATACGTTTTTAATGATGATATCACCCGCGCCGATGCGCTCACGCACCGTAACACGGTTGATTTCCTGCATGATCTCAAAAATTTTATGCTTTGGTACTTCGCAGCTGACCTTCACGGGCAGCACGGGCACATCGCAGAATGCCGTGCACACGGTCGAACAAATGCTGCGCATCGGTGCGGTCATTTCATTTTGTGCAAAGGTGAGCCCCTTGCGGCATTTCTGACCGCTTATTTTTGCGTTTTTACCTTCGCCCTCAATGTGCAGTGTGCAGCTGTTGGGGCAGACGATGCAAACAAGCTCTTTCATTTTTCTTCCTCCCTTATCTGCATTGTGACCGTATCGCCCGGTTTTAAATCAAAAGCGGCAAAGTCAATTTCAATTCTTTCCATTTCGGGGGGACGAAGATGTTTATATTTTTTCTCCAGCACGCAATTGCCGTTCACAATCACCTGCAGGGCTGCTTGTGCGTATATTTTTTTGCTTCTGAAATACATGACAGCCTTTTGGCTTTCATCCGTCAGGTCAATTTTTTGCGGCACGGCATACGCAAGCCCTTCACCGGGCACCACGTTTGCAAGCAGCCGCTTTTTCGGGAAGTAATTGGCGGCATTTCTGCCTGCGGTTTCACCGCTTTCGGACACAAAATCCGCAAGGTCATTCACATGCAGCGCATTGCCGCAGGAGTAAACCCCGTTGAGCATTGTTTGCAGCTTCTGGTCGCACACAGGCCCTTTGGTTCGCGGATCTGTTTTGATATCGAGCGCTTCGGCAAGCTCATTTTCGGGAATCAGCCCGACGGAAAGAATCAGGCTGTCGCATTCAATGATTTGCTTTGTGCTTTCAATGGGTTGCTTGTTTTCGTCAACCTGCGCAACCTCAACCGCGGTCAGGCGGTCATGCCCGAACACGCGCGTCACGGTGTGCGACAAATAAAGCGGAATGCTATAATCATGCAGGCACTGATGAATGTTGCGTGTCAGCCCCGACGGGGTTGGCTGCAATTCATAAACACCGAGCACCTGTGTACCCTCAAGTGTCAGCCTTCTTGCCATAATCAGCCCGATGTCACCCGAGCCGAGAATCACGCATTTCTGTGTCGGCATCATACCGTACAGATTCACAAAGCTCTGCGCTGTGCCTGCGGTGTAAATGCCTGCAGGCCGCGTGCCGTGAATAAAGACCTGTCTGGCGGTGCGCTCACGGCAGCCCGTGGCAAGAATGATGGTTTTGGTCAGCACCTTGTGCATACCGTCACGGCTGACAAGGGTGAGGGTATAGCCCTCGCTTGTTCGGTCAATCTGCGTAACGAAGGTGCGTGTTTTTACCTGTATATTGCGGTCCTTGAATTCCTGTATGAACCGTTCGGCATATTCGGGACCTGTCAGCCGTTCACCGAATCTGACAAGGCCGAAGCCGTCATGGATGCATTGCTTCAGGATGCCGCCCAAACGTGCCTCGCGTTCAATCAGCAGCACCCTTGCTCCGTTTTTGTCGGCCTCAATGGCGGCTGCAAGACCTGCAGGACCACCGCCGATGACGGTTACATCTGCTTTGATCATTGCGTTTCGCCTCCTTTGGTTCTGCCGAACAGCAGAAAGGCTTTGTCACCGGCCTTGGTGACTTCTTCAAGGGGAATATTCTGATGCTCTGCAATGATATTTGCAACAAGCGGTGCGCAGAAGCCGCCCTGACAGCGGCCCATGCCGGGGCGCACTCTTTTTTTGATGCCGTCAACGGTGGGCACGCAGATAGGTGCGTTGAGTGCATCAAGGATTTCGCCCTTGCTGATTTCCTCACAACGGCAAACAATTTCGCCGTAATCGGGATTTTCCCTGATGAGCCTGCTTCTTTGTGAAACGGGCATTTCTGCAAGCCGTGGCGGTGCCTTGCGGACGGGATTGAATTTTTCATTGCGAAGCACCAATTTCTGCATCTGCAAAATGTCAATTGCCATTCCTGCAACATCCCTTGCAACGGCAGGGGCCGTGGTCAGTCCCGGGGACTGAATGGCAGCACAGTGAATGAGGTTTGCGGTTTTGCGTCCCTTTTCAATCACAAAATCTTCTTCAAAGTCAGGGGCACGCACCCCTGTAAAATAAGTTATGATGTCGCGCTCGTTTAATTCGGGCGCAGTGATTTTTTGTTTTGTGAAAACGGTGTTGATGCTTTCGGGGGTGGTTGCAAAGTTTTCTTTTTCATTTGTTTCCACCGCATCGGGACCTGCTAAAATATTGCCGTGCACGGTGTGCAGAAGTCCGCCGCCCTTGGTGTGTCCTGAATTGAGCTCAAGCACCTTGACCGAGGCAATGCCGTTCAGCAGAGTGCCTGCTTTTTTGTCAAGAATGGAGTTTGTGCCTCTGCGCGGATGAATGGAATAAAAGCGGTCGTTTGCCATTTTTGCAATTTCCTCGGCAAACACCCCTGCGGCATTGATAACGATTTTCGGATGCAGGGTGCCCTTGTTGGTCTGCACGGCAGTGATTTTGCCGTTTTCGACCGTCATGCCTGTTACGGCCGTGTTCAGCGAAACACTTGCCCCGTTGAGCACCGCATTTTCCGCGCAGGCAATGGTCAGTCCGTAAGGACAGATGCAGCCTGCAGTGGGGTTGTATAAAGCAAATTTAAAGGCCTTGTTCAGGTTTGGTTCCTTTTGTCTTAATTTTCTGCCCGAAAGGATGTAGGTTTCCTTGCAGCCGTCTATGTATTTTCGTTTGAGTGCATACAAGGCGACAAAGCCCTTGAGCGCACCCTGTGTGAAGCAGGCATATTGACCGCAGCGGTCAAACGGCACATCGAGGTTGTCCGACAGGGCAGGGAACATTTTGTTGCCCAAAAGAACATAGTGCTGCTTGAGCGAGCCCTTGGCAAGGTCCACACCGGGGTGGATTTCGCCGTCATTTCTGCCCGACGCATGCATGGCAAGGTCGGCTTCTTTTTCAACCAGCAGTGCATCAATGCTCCATTTTGACAATTCACGCAGAATGGTTGCACCCGAAATGCCGCCGCCGATAACAAGCACATCGGGGCATCTGCCGTCGAGGGAGCTGTCTGTCTGCATGGGGACACGCATCGGGGCATCCTGCTTGCCCGTGTAGGTGATGTCATTGACCACATGCACATTCTTATCCTTTGAAACACACATGCTGCAGGCTTCGACAATCTTTGCCCAATCGTCCAGCACACCCGTCACAAAACGGCAGCCGTCCTCTTCACGGACAACCACCCCGGGAAATTTTTTATCCAGTTTTTTTTGTAATTTTTTGATATCCATTTTTCTCACACACCAAAAAATAATTACAGATATTATCATCTTAACACTTTTTTTTATCTCTTTCAACAATTTTAATATTTATATAATAATAATATAAAGATTTTGTTTACTTAACCAAATTTGCCTTGTCTGTATTGTGCAAAAAAGAAAAAACTTGTCATTTCGCAAGCCGTGTGCTACAATGCAAACGGAGGATGTGCCATGCAAAATGATGATGCAATTTTTGTGAATCGATTATATGACCTTGCCGAGCAGGCCTGCAAAACGGGGAAGTACCGTTTTACGGGCTTTTTGGGGCTGCATGAGCAGAATCTTCTGCACAAAGAGGAGCTTTCGTTGAACTATGCAGGACTTTCCTTGTTCGGCGGCAGTACGGACTGTGAACGCAGAATTGCACGCTTCGGCTGTGCTCAAATCTGCGGCTATGACGAGGATTTTCCCATCGCCCTGCTGCGCCTTACACCTGTATCGCAGAAATATGCCGACAGGCTGACCCACCGCGATGTTTTGGGTGCGTTGATGGGGCTCGGCATTGAACGAAGCTGCGTCGGGGATATTTATATCAAAGACAATGTTGCTTATGTGTTTGCGCTTGCGCAGATGGCAAGGCTCATCTGCGACGAATTGTCCTCGGCAAAGCACACAACACTTGTGTGTGAGCGCATAGAAGCCTTGCCTGAAGGGGTTGGAACGGCTTTGCGTGAGGAAGTGTTTTTGGTCGCATCCGAAAGGCTTGATTGCATTGTTGCGGCGGTTTTTAATCTTTCACGCGAAACCGCAGCACAGCTTTTTCAGCATGAAAAGGTGTTTGTCAACGGCAAATTGATGCAGGGCAGCCGCACAGCCCCCGAAAATGCGGTTATTTCCGTGCGAGGATTTGGCAGATTCCGTTATGACGGCATTCATTCCGTATCCCGAAAGGGAAAGCCTCGCATAACCGTGCGGATTTATGAATAAATGTTGCATTGTTCTGCAAATTGTGATAGAATATGTTTAATGTAATTGATAAGAAGGTTTTAATAATGACACATATTGAAAATTTCAAGCATGAAGATAATTGGCAGGATGTCAAGGATGCCACCATGAACACCATCGGCAAGGCAACAGGCAAGTATCCCGATTCCGAATGGAAATTAAAGCTCATCCGTGCCGAGCATTCACCCATCCGCAAGCTCAAATTCTCGTGGCGTTGGGCAGACCTGCCCTATTGGGTGAGTGTGCATTTTGTTCGCCATAAAATCGGTATCGAGCATTTTGTAAAAAGTCAGCGCAGTGACCGCACAGGCGAGGACCGCACTGCAAAAACGCAGGATGCACCCGTGTCGCATGAATGTGAATGCGACGGTCAGACCATGATCAACATTTCACGCAAGCGCCTTTGCATGTGTGCAAGCCCCGAAACCCGTGCTGCATGGCAGCTTGTAAAGGACGAGGTTGCAAAATGTGAGCCCGAGCTTGCACATTGCATGGTTCGTGAATGCGTTTACCGCGGCTTCTGTCCCGAAATGTTCGGCT
Source organism: Acutalibacteraceae bacterium (assembly GCA_045659125.1). Classification (GTDB taxonomy): domain Bacteria; phylum Bacillota; class Clostridia; order Oscillospirales; family Acutalibacteraceae; genus RUG806. The sequence continues at coordinate 3,353 of JAZOWJ010000150.1, read as the reverse complement.
GCGGATATGATAAAACGGCAGCCTTCCAAAAGGAATTGGAAAGCTACCGCAGTAACAATATCTGATTTTTTTATTCCGACAAAATTTGTAAGCTCAGTGTGCCGTGCACCTGATGCTTGCCGTCAAAAATATCCGTTGTGTAATTGCTTTCTGCGCCGAGCAGGGAATAAACACGGCGGATTTTTTCTGTGGCAGGCAAAGTTCCGTTCAAGGGGAACAAGGGGTCCCTTTTTCCGTTTTCGGTGATGAGTGTTCTCGGTGCAAGTGCACACGCAAAGTCGGCAATGTCACCGTGACGGATGATGTCAGGAAAATAATTGTCGGGGCAGTGCCAACGATACAGAATGCTTGTTTTAAACGAATTGACATAGCCCGAAATGCAGATTCTCTTAAAGCGTTCATCAAGCACCGAGGCATACAATGCAGTCAGACCACCGCCCGAAATACCCATGATGCCGAGCTTTTGTGCATCGGCATTTTTTTGCTGCAAAAGAATATCCGCACACACGATTGCCTGCAGAATGCGCATGCTTGCCGTGGTAACACCAAAGGGCAGAAAATGGCTCGAAACGGTCTTGCAGGAAGCGGAATAAAACGGAATTTTGAAATCCTTTTCCAATTTCATTTCACCAAAGCCGAACAGCTCGGGTGCCGCCACAATGCACCCTTTTTCGGCAAGCTTTACGGCAAACTGCTTCTGGTATTCATCGAAGAACGGCAAAAGCTTCGGCTTGCCGTTTTTTCTTGTGCCGATAATCTGCCGTACCCCGTAGCCGTGACCGCAAAGTGCGACAACGGCAGGTGCGGTTTCTTTTATATTTTTCGGCACCAGCAGATAAACGGGCATGGCAAGCCCCTCGCAGCAGGTCACTGCAAGCTTTTTCTGCACGAATGTGCCTCGGTCCGTTTCGGCAATGCACTCGATTCTGCAGCCCTCAAGCCGTGCAGGAATTTTGTGCAGAGCAAAAATCTGTTTGGCATCGCTTCTGATTTTTTCACAAGCCGCTGCTGCCGTTGCACGGTCATTTGCATTGGCAAACGGATCGGTATAGGTGCTGTCAAACAGACCGTTCATATAGTTGTCAATGGCAAAGGGGTGCTTCATAAAAACCTCATTTTGTCAGCTGCAAAAGGGTCTGCATGTCCTTGCGGAAGCAGTCCTCATCGTCGTTTTTGCAGAATTCAAGATAATAATTTCCGTCAAAGCCGTTGGCCTTGAGTGTATCAACAAAGCCCTGCAGCTTGCGTTCACCCTTGGAAAGCAGGCACCGTCTTGCGCCGAGCAGATCCCAATAAAACAAGTGCACATTTTTTGCAAGATGTGCCACGCAGGACAAATTCTCTTCATCCTTGCCGAGAAATCTCGGCTGCCAATAGGTGCGTGTTGTTTTGCACATTTCCAAAAGCTGCAGTGTCGCCTTACCGCTGTCTGTGAGGGTGTTGGGATGGAATTCAAAGGCAAGTGTGATGCCGTATTTTGCGGCAAGCTCCTCGTCCCTTGCAATGCATTCGCCGACGGCCTTTTTTTCGTCCTCGGAATACTGTGCACTGCCCTTGTGACCTGCCCAGATGCGCAGTGTGTCTGCCTGCAAAGCCGAGCAGATTTCAAGATACCGTTCAAGCTCACTGCGCTCGGTGTGGGCTGTGCGGTAATAGCTGCCGTAGGAGGTGTGCGCAATGCCGAGGTCGTCGCATTTTTTTGCGGTTTCCCTGGCGATGTGCACATCTGTCACGTGCACATCACCTGTCCATTCGATGCATTCGCATTTGGTTTCCTGGGCAAGGCGCAGAATTTCATCAATTGTTTTTTTACGGAAGGTTACGGTATTAAAGCCTGTCATTCAATCTCCACCGCCGTTGTCTGTTTTGTGTCGGCACTGTTGAAGCCGACATGGAAAATGTATGCACCGTCAACCTCATAAGTCTTGGTTTCTGCGTTGTAGAATTGCAGGTCCTCCACGGGGATGGTAACGGTTGCTTTTTTGGTTTGTCCTGCCTCGGTGGTGACTCTCCTGAAGCCCTTGAGCAGCTTGACGGGTCTGTTTTCCTTGGTGGAGGAAGCATAAATCTGCACAGGACAATCGCCTGCCATGTCCCCCTTGTTTGTTACGGCAAAATGCACCTTGATTTCACCGTTTTTGCATTCAGCCTTTACTCTTGTCAGTGAATAATCGGTGTAGGAAAGGCCGAAGCCGAAGGGATACGCAGGGGTAATATTTTCTTTTTCGAATAAAGTGTAGCCGTGGTAATAGCCGTAGTTGATTTCCTTTGTATCGTCACCGATTCTGCGGAATTCGGGATAATCCTTTTCGTTTTTGGCAATGGTAAAGGGAAGTCTGCCCGAGGGATTCACATCGCCCGAGAGAATATCTGCGAGTGCTGTGCCGCCCTCAAGACCGCTGTAGTAGCTGAACACAATGCCGTCTGCAAGGCAATCCCATTCGTCAATCACATACGCACTGCCTCCCATGATATTCACAATCAGCTTTGCGTTGCTCTTTGCAACCGCACGGATGAGGGCAATGTCCTCCAACGGAATGCGAAGACTCACTCTGTCACCGCCTGCACCCTGCGGTTTTTTCTTGACATCCCCCATGTTGACGAGGAATTCACCCTCCTGCAGGTAGTCACTGCCCACGCAGACCACTGCATAGTCCGAGCTGCTTGCAAGCTCAAAGGCCTTGTCAACATCGCAGCCGTTAAAAAGCTTTACGTTTTCTGCACCGAAACGGCGAAGCAGACCCTTGTAGGGGGTAACGGTATAGGGGCTGTAAACATTGCTCGAGCCGTGGTCGCCGACATTGACCTTGTCGGCATATCTGCCGATGACGGCAATGGTTTTGTCCTCTGCAATGGGCAGACACTTGTCCTTGTTTTTCAGCAGGGTAATGCCCTTTTGGGCGGCTTCTCTTGCAAGCTCTCTGTGGGCTGTGCAAAGCACAATGCTCTCTGGCTGCGGCTTGGTGTTGGGCTCATTGACAATGAGTGCACGCAGAATTCTCTGCACGGAACAGTCAACTGTTTCCATGCTCACCTTGCCTGTTTTCAGAAGCAGGGGAAGGGAAGCATATTTGAAGGTGTAAGGCATTTCAATGTCAAGACCTGCATTCAAAGCCATGGCTGCATCGTGAATGCCGAAGAAGAAGTCGGAAATGGCAAAGCCGTCAAAGCCCCATTCGTTGCGCAGAATGTCGGTTAAAAGCGCCTTGCTGTCGCAGCTGTAGGTGCCGTTGACCTTGTTGTAGGCTGCCATAATCGACAGTGCGCCTGCATCAATGCATTTTTTGAAGTGGGGAAGATACACGTCACGCAGTGTTTCGTCATCTGCCTTTGCATCCACCGAAAAACGCAGG
>JAZOWJ010000149.1:0-18792 GCA_045659125.1 Acutalibacteraceae bacterium | reverse complement strand
TTTGCGTGTTGAACCATACAATAAACCGACCGCGTACCGTGAAAAATATGGTAAGCGATCGGTTTTTGCATTTATTATATAGCGGTTTTATTCCGCAATTTTGCACACATCAATCCATGCGACGGGGCAACTTAACATTTCGAGCTCATCGCAGGTCAGCTCAATTGCACTGCTTGCGCTGCCCACGGCAGGGAAGACGGTTGCAAAGCGCTTGAGGGATGCATCGAGATACACTTCCACACCCTTGTTCACCGCAAACGGACAAACACCGCCTGCTGCATGACCGACCTTGGCTTCCACCTCGTCAAAGGGAAGCATTCTTGCTTTTGTTGCAAACTGTGCCTTGAATTTCGGGTTGTCGATTTTGGTGTCGCCTGCGGTGACGATGAGCACCACGCGTTCCCCCACGGCAAACGAAAGTGTTTTTGCAATGCGGCACCCTTCACAGCCGAGTGCCTGTGCTGCCAGCTCCACCGTTGCGCTGGAAACGGTGAATTCCATCATTTTGTCTGCATAGCCTTTTGTCTGCAGATAGGCTCTTACTCTTTCAATGGACATTTTTTTTATTCCTCTTTGAAGCTTTCGTTGAAAATTCTTAACAGCTCGGTGTAGCCGCGGTGCTTGGCCAGTGCCATCTGCTTGATGCCGTCGGATGCATCGGAATCGAGAATGGCCTGCAATTCTTCTTCTGTTTTGGCAATGCGGCCTGTCTGCACGGTCATATCATAATTGATAAACTGCTGCAAGGCTTCTTCATCGTATCGGTCATACCAGTGTGCGGAATAAGTCGTGCGGTAGCAGATGAAAATATTGCGTGCAGCCTTGGGGTATTCGGCTTCTTTTGTTTTGCCTTCTTTGATGAGTCGCATTGCTTCATCCTGAAAGCTGACCATGGCTTCCTTGGTTTTTTCTAAAAAGTAATCCTTGTCAAAATACCGCATTGGCTTACTCCGATCATTTTTTTTGTTATTGTAACATACCATTATATAAAAGTAAAGTTCATCACGTAAATAATTCGGCAAGATTGATAACCGTCTTTCCTTTTTTCTCTGCAAGCTTCTTGTATTTTACAGCACCGCCGACAATGAATTGAACATATGTTACAACATAATCACACTTTTCAATCATCCAACGGTTTCGTTTGTCAATTGCAAATTTTGGTGGTGTATTCTCCAGCCCCTCGGGATAAATCGTATTCTTATTTTCATTTTGTTGCATTGCACTTTTTATCGTTGGGAGATATGCCAGAACAACGAAATATTTTATGTGCGGATAAACAGACTGCAGCTTTTTCAGCTCGCTTGCAACCATTGTATCAAATTTTCCTTGATTCCCGACGTAAAACAAATCAACATTTTCATTTTCAATCAGATTTTGCAAGACTTTGTGCAAAAGGCTGCTAACTGCTTCGGGCGTATCCTTATGTCCGAAAAATGTACAAATCAATGAAATCACCTCATAAAATAGTATACTTAAAATAAGTATACTGTCAACATTTTAAGACGAGAATATCTTAAAGTATACTCATATTAAGATATTTTGGCGGTGATTTTTTTGCGCAACAAAGCAAATAAGCATCTTGGTATTGAAGTCGATCCCGTGTTGCACGGCAAATTGCATCATATTGCAAAATATGAAGGACGGTCTGCAAACGGACAGATTTTATATCTGATTCGGCAGTGTATTCAGGCTTTTGAAAAAGAACACGGTGAAATTGAACTTACGGATAAAGAATAAAAACGTACAAAAAAAATCGGGATCTGCATTTCGCAGCTCCCGATTTTATCTTTATTGCTTATTTGAAATACTTTACAGCGGCATCAAACATACCCATTTCGTATTCGCCGGGGACATTCTTGTAAAGGAAGTTGCCTTTACGCTCGGAGTGACCCATCTTGCCGAATACTCTGCCGTCGGGAGAGGTGATACCCTCAACTGCAAGGGAAGAGCCGTTGGGATTGAAGCGGATGTCGTTGGTCGGATTGCCTGCAAGGTCAACATACTGCGTTGCGATCTGACCGTTGGCGGCAAGGCTTCGGATGAGGTCTTCGCTTGCAAGGAAGCGGCCTTCGCCGTGGGAAATCGGCACGGTGTAAACGTCGCCTGCCTTGGTGTTTGCAAGCCAGGGGCTCTTGTTGGAGGCGATGCGTGTGTGCACGATTCTCGACTGATGGCGAGCAATGCGGTTGTAGGTCAGTGTCGGGCAGCTTTCATCGGTGTCGATGATTTCGCCGTAGGGAACAAGACCGAGCTTGACAAGGGCCTGGAAGCCGTTGCAGATACCGCACATCAGGCCGTCACGGTTCTTAAGAAGCTCGTGAACGGCATCCTTTACCTGCGCATTGCGGAAGAAGGAGGTGATGAACTTGGCAGAACCGTCGGGTTCGTCACCGCCGGAGAAGCCGCCGGGGATGAAGATGATCTGCGAATCGGCAATCTTCTTGGAGAAGGCTTCAACCGATTCTGCAATGGCAGCTGCGGTCAGGTTGCGGATAACAAAGATTTCGGGCTTTGCACCGGCTGCTGCAAGTGCACGTGCGGTGTCAAATTCACAGTTGGTGCCGGGGAAGACGGGGATAAGAACACGCGGCTGCGCAATGCTCACAGATGCGTGCGGATGCTCCTTGGCGGCATAGGTGAATGCAGGAACAGGCGTCTTGTCTGTCTTGATGTTGCAGGAGAATACGGGCTCAAGCTTGTCTTCATAGGTCTTGAGAAGCGCATCAAGAGCCACCTTTTCGTCACCCTTGGTGAGAGCAGCTCCTTCGGTGGTGTAGCCGACAAGTGTGCCGATTATGTCGGCATCCTCGGTCAATTCAAGCAGAAGTGCACCGTAGTTGTAGCCGAACAGCATATCGTCGGAGATGTCTTCAAACTTCACGCCGATGCCGTTGCCGAATGCGTTCTTCATGGCAAGGTCTGCAAGACCGCCGAGGGTGGGTGTGGATGCGGAAAGCACCTTGCCTGCACGCATCAGAGCGGTAACAGCGTTGAAGTTTGCAATCAGGGAAGCAGCAACGGGCAGATGGTTTTCATCTGTTTCGGGTGTGACGAGCACAAGGCGGCTGCCTGCCTTCTTGAATTCGGGGGAGATGACCTCGCTTGCATCACCTGTGGTGACTGCGAAGCTGACGAGTGTGGGCGGTACGTCGATGTCCTCAAACGAGCCGCTCATGGAGTCCTTACCGCCGATGGAGCCGATGCCGAGGTCAAGCTGTGCCTTGAATGCACCGAGCAGTGCTGCAAGAGGCTGACCCCAACGCTTCGGGTCACGGTTGGGCTTTTCAAAATATTCCTGGAAGGTCAGGTAAACATCCTCAAACGATGCACCTGCACCGATGAGCTTTGCAACCGATTCCACAACTGCAAGGTATGCGCTGTGGTAGGGGCTCTTTTCGGCAATGAAGGGGTTGTAGCCCCATGCCATATAGGAAACGGTGTCGGTCGAGCCGGTTTCAACGGAAACCTTGTTGACCATAGCCTGGTTGGGGGTAATCTGATATTTGCCGCCGAAGGGCATCATGACCGTGCCTGCACCGATGGTGGAGTCAAAGCGCTCGGAAAGACCGCGCTTGGAGCAGGTGTTCAGGTCATCGGCAAGTGCCTTCATGCCGTCTGCAAAGTTGGCAGGGGTTGCCTTCTTGAAGCACTTGGGGGCTTCGGGAGCAATATCGGTGTGCTTCTGTGCACCGTTGGAGTTGAGGAATTCACGGGAAATATCACAGATGCAGTTGCCGTTCCAGAACATTCTGAGTCTGGGCTCAGACTTGACCTCGGCAACAACCGTGGCATCGAGGTTTTCGCTGTCTGCTAACTGCTTGAAACGGGCAACATCTTCCTTGGCCACAACAACAGCCATTCTTTCCTGCGATTCGCTGATGGCAAGCTCTGTGCCGTCAAGACCCTCGTACTTCTTGGGAACGGCATTGAGGTTGATTTCAAGACCGTCAGCAAGCTCACCGATGGCAACCGAAACACCGCCTGCACCGAAGTCATTGCAGCGCTTGATAAGGAGCGATGCTTCCTTATTGCGGAACAATCTCTGCAGCTTTCTTTCTTCGGGTGCGTTGCCCTTCTGCACTTCTGCACCGCAGCTCGTCAGGGATTCAAGGGTGTGGGACTTGGAGGAGCCGGTAGCACCGCCGCAGCCGTCACGACCGGTGCGACCGCCGAGGAGAATAACAATGTCACCGTCCTCGGGGCATTCACGGCGAACGTTTTCAGCAGGAGCAGCGCCGACAACAGCACCGATTTCAAGGCGCTTTGCGGCATAACCGTCATGATAAAGCTCATCGACCTGACCGGTAGCAAGACCGATCTGATTGCCGTAGGAGGAATAGCCTGCGGCTGCAGTGGTGACGATCTTTCTCTGGGGCAGCTTGCCCTTGATGGTTTCGCTGACGGGACGCAGCGGATTGGCAGCACCTGTTACACGCATGGCTGCATAAACATAGCTTCTGCCTGACAGCGGGTCACGGATAGCACCGCCGATGCAGGTGGCTGCACCGCCGAAGGGCGCGATTTCGGAGGGATGGTTGTGGGTTTCGTTCTTGAACAGAAGCAGCCAGTCTTCCTTGACGCCGTCGTGGTCAATCTGCATCTTGACGGTGCAGGCATTGATTTCCTCGGATTCATCAAGCTTGGGCAGCTTGCCGTTCTTCTTGAGATATCTTGCAGCAACGGTTGCAAGGTCCATGAGATTGACAGGCTTGCTTTCTCTGCCGAGCTCCTTGCGGACAGAAATGTACTGCTCGTAGGTTTCCTGTAGGAGCTTATCTTCAAATGTTGCGTTGTCGATGGTGGTCAGGAAGGTGGTATGACGGCAGTGGTCAGACCAGTATGTGTCAAGCATACGAACTTCCGTGATGGTGGGATCTCTGTCCTCGCTGCGGAAATAGTCACGGCAGAACATCAGGTCGTCTGCATCCATTGCAAGGGCATACTTTTTGACAAATTCTGCAATGCCGTCCGTTTCGAGGTCACGGAAGCCGTGCAGGGTTTCAACCGTTTCGGGAATTTCGAATTCGGTCTTGAGGGTTTCAAAACGGGCAAGGGAAGCCTCACGGGATTCCACGGGGTTGATAACATAGCTCTTGACAGCAGCAATGTCCTGTTCGCTGAGGTTGCCGTAAAGCATATAGACCTTTGCAGAACGCACGGTGGGACGTTCACCCTGTGACAGAATCTGAATGCACTGTGCGGCAGAGTCTGCACGCTGGTCAAACTGACCGGGCAAAAATTCCACTGCAAAAACAAATGCATCGGTTTCGGGCAGCGAGAAGGTAACAATGTCCATCTGCGGCTCGGAGAAAACTGTGTTGACCGCGTAGTCGAACAAGTCCTTTTCGATGTTTTCAACATCATAACGGTTGAACAGACGGACATCCGTCAGGTTGGAAATGCCAAGCAGAGAAACTGCCTCGTTTTTGAGGGCATTTGCTTCGTTGGCGAGTTCTTTTTTCTTTTCTACATATACTCTGTAAACCATTGATAATCTCCTTTACAGAATGGCTTTCAGCGCACGCTGACCGATGTCAGAACGGCTGTATTTATTTTCAAAATGTACTTTTTCGGCTTCTTTGTAAGCGATTGCAAGGGCATCTTTGAGGGTATCTGCGGTTGCTGTGACACCTGCCACACGGCCGCCGTCGGTTTTGAGCACATCACCGTCTGCCTTGACACCTGCGCAATACAGAATGCCGTCAAAGTCGGCATCCACGGTGAATTCCTTGCCCTTTTCGTATGCTGCGGGATAGCCTGCGCTTGCCAGAATAACGCAAGCGGCATTCTTGTCGGCAAACTTTACATCAATATCGGCAAGTGTGCCGTCGGCAACCGCATTCATGATGTCGAACAGGTCGGTTTCAAGAAGCGGCAGCACAACCTGGGTTTCGGGATCGCCGAAACGGCAGTTGTATTCAATGACCTTCGGACCGTCCTTGGTGAGCATCAGGCCGAAATACAGGCAGCCCTTGAAGGTGCGACCCTCTGCGTTCATGGCATTGATGGTGGGCAGGAAAATTTCCTGCATGCAGCGGTCTGCGTTTTCCTTTGTATAATAAGGATTGGGAGCAACCGTACCCATGCCGCCGGTGTTTAAGCCCTCGTCATTGTCGAGTGCTCTTTTGTGGTCCATGGAGGAAACCATGGGGATGACCACATTGCCGTCTGTAAAGCTCAGCACGGAAACCTCGGGACCTTCGAGGAATTCTTCAATAACAATGCTCTTGCCCGAATCACCGAACTGACCGTCCTCCATCATGGAAACAACAGCAGCGGTGGCTTCTTCACGGGTATTGCAGATAACAACACCCTTGCCCAGTGCCAGACCGTCGGCTTTGATAACGGTGGGGATGGGAGCCGTGCGAAGATAAGCGAGGGCAGGTGGGGTATCATAAAACACTTCGTACTGTGCGGTGGGAATGCCGTATTTTTTCATTAAGTTCTTGGAGAAAATCTTGCTGCCCTCGATGATGGCGGCATCCTTTTTCGGGCCGAAGCACTTGACGCCGATTGCTTCGAGTGCGTCCACGGCACCGAGCACAAGCGGATCGTCGGGAGCGACCACGGCGAAGTCGATTGCATTTTCCTTTGCAAAGCTGACCATGCCGTCAATGTCCTTTGCGCCGATGGGCACAAGGATGGCTTCCATATTCATGCCGCCGTTGCCGGGCAGGGCATAGATTTCGCCGATTTCTTTATTTTCACGCAGTTTTTTCAGCAGGGCATGCTCGCGACCGCCGCTGCCGATGAGCATTACTTTTTTCATTTTTCGTACCTCAATGGTGGAACAGTCTCATGCCGGTGAATGCCATTGCCATGCCGTATTTGTCGCATGCTGCAATAACATCCTCGTCACGCTTGCTTCCGCCGGGCTCTGCAATGTAGCTGACACCGCTTCTCTTTGCGCGTTCAATGTTGTCATCAAACGGGAAGAAGGCATCCGAGCCGAGGGAAACGCCGGTAATGTGGGAAAGATATTCCTTCTTTTCTTCTGCGGTAAAGGGAGCAGGCTGCTCGGTAAACCACTTCTGCCAGTTGCCGTCAGCAAGAACAACATCCATATCCTCGGAAAGATAAATGTCGATGCAGTTGTTTCTGTCGGGTCTGCCGACCTCGGGACGGAAGGGAAGAGAGAGCACCTTTTCGCTCAGGCGAAGATGCCACAGGTCTGCCTTGTTACCTGCAAGTCTGGTGCAATGCACACGGGACTGCTGTCCTGCGCCGACACCGATGGCCTGACCGTCCACTGCGAAGCAGACGGAGTTGGACTGTGTATATTTGAGAGTGATGAGCGCAATGATGAGGTCGCGCTTTGCACTGTCGGGAAGCTCTTTGTTTGCGGTCACAACATTGCCGAGTAAGTTTTCGTCAATGCGGAAGTTGTTTCTGCCCTGCTCAAAGGTGATGCCGAATACCTGCTTGCGTTCGATTTCAGCAGGAACATAATCGGGATCGATTCTGACAACATTGTAGGTGCCGTTGCGCTTGGAGCAAAGAATTTCGAGTGCTTCGTCGGTGTAGCCGGGAGCGATGACACCGTCGGAAACCTCACGCTTGATGATGAGAGCGGTGGTCTTGTCGCAGACGTCGCTGAGTGCAATCCAGTCGCCAAACGAGGACATACGGTCACTGCCGCGTGCTCTTGCATAAGCGCAGGCAAGGGGAGAATCGTCAAGACCTTCAATGTCATCCACGAAGCAGGCCTTTTTCTGTGCGTCGTTGAGCTTGACACCGACAGCGGCACCTGCAGGGCTGACGTGCTTGAAGGAGGTTGCTGCAGGCATGCCGAGAATATCCTTGAGCTCCTTAACAAGCTGCCATGCGTTGAATGCATCCAGGAAGTTGATGTAGCCGGGTCTGCCGCAAAGAATTTCTACGGGCAGGTCGGAGCCGTCCTCCATGAAAATGCGGGAAGGCTTCTGATTGGGGTTACAACCGTATTTGAGTTCAAATTCGTTCATGTCGTTCTCCTCAGATGTTTTTATTGTAAATCTTGGTTTCGGTTTCGCCGGTTGCAAGGTCAATGCTGCGTACAAACAAAGAAATCTTGTTATCGGCATTGAGGTTGTTCCAGATGACCTCTGCAAATTCGTTCATGTCATCGAACATTGCAATTCTTTCGGGCTCACCCGAGAAGGTCGGGATGGGGTTGCCGTCATGGTCATAGGTGTGGATGAAGTGACCGACACCTGCGATGGGTGCATAGTCAAAGGTGAAGCGGTTGCAGGCAGTGCCCTCGGCATCCGCACTCTTGAGAATGCTCATGGAATAGTTGAAGCCGTCTTCAAAGTCAAGCAGAACACTGATTCTGGGGGTCCAGTTGGGGCCGTCGGGCTCGAAGCAACGGGTGGCAAGGGCTGCAGAGAAGGTCTTGCCCTCGCTCATCAGGTCATAGACGGTATCGGTCTGGTCACCGTTGGTGACGATGAGCTTGTTGCCGAGCTTGCGCACAGCTGCGTAGATGATGAGAGAAGGATCCTCGACCTTGCTTGCATCAAAGGGCTCGGTATACAGCTCGCCGTTGTCCTTGAGAGAGAACACGCGGTTACGGGAGTTTGCGCTTCTGCCCATGATGAAGTAAGCGGTGATTGCCTTTTTGCCGTCGGGAGTAAGGCCTGCAATGATGCCTCTGCCGGGATATGTATTTTCGCTCAGCAGCTTGCCGATGCAATTGAGTTCATAAGCCATAATTTTATTTCTTCCTTTCACGGATGTCGGCGCTGACAGCCTGGGCTGCAGCAGGCAAGAGATGCCATTCTGCCTGTTCCATCACTCGTTTTTGTAAAATTTCGGGGGTGTCACCGTCAAGAATCTCAACAGCCTTCTGGAAAATGATTCTTCCGCCGTCGGGAATCTCATTGACGAAATGCACCGTTGCGCCTGTCACCTTGACACCGTAGCTGAGTGCTGCTTCGTGAACCTTGAGTCCGTAGAAGCCCTCACCGCAGAACGACGGAATCAGGGACGGATGGACGTTTATTATGCGCTCGGGCCAGCGGTTTGTGAAATCCGCCGACAGAATGCACATGAAGCCTGCAAGAATAATCAGCTCAATGCCGTTTTCTTCGAGCACGGCAAGAAGATCCTTTTCAAATTCTTCTCTTGTTCTGCCCTTTCTCGGCACCACAACACCCCTGACACCTGCATTTTTTGCTCTTTCGAGTGCGTATGCATCGGGGTTGTTGGACACAACAAGCACAACCTCACCGTCGGTGATTTTGCCGCTGTGCTGTGCATCAAGAATTGCCTGCAGGTTGGTGCCGCCACCGCTGACAAGGACGGCAATTTTTGTTTTCGGTGTGTTGTTCATGTTAAATCAGCTGCACCTTTTCTTCGCCCTTGACGATTTCGCCGAGGATGTAAGCATCTTCACCGTTTGCACGAAGAATTTCGAGTGCCTTGTCTGCATCCTCCTTTGCAACAACACAGCTCATGCCGACACCCATGTTGAAGGTGTTGAACATATCTCTTTCGTCGATGTTGCCGGTCTTGGCAAGAAGCTTGAAGATGGGAAGCACGCGCACGTCGCTCTTTTTGATTTTTGCGCAGAAGCCGTCGGGAATGGAGCGCGGAATGTTTTCATAGAAGCCGCCGCCTGTGATATGGGAAACAGCCTTGACCTTGACTGCATCAAACAGTGCGGTCATGGGCTTGACATAAATCTTGGTGGGGGTCAGCAGGGTATCGCCCAGACCCTTGCCGCCGAGCTCCTCGATGGGGGAAACAAGGTCGCAGTTTTCAACGTCAAATACCTTTCTTACAAGCGAGAAGCCGTTGGAGTGCACACCCGAGGAGGGCAGAGCGATGATGACGTCGCCTTCTTCCATGGATTTGTTGTCAAGAATCTTGTCCTTGTCAACGATACCCACAGCAAAGCCTGCAAGGTCATATTCGTCAACGGGATAGAAGCCGGGCATTTCTGCGGTTTCACCGCCGATGAGAGCAGCATCAGACTGCACGCAGCCCTCTGCAACACCTGCAACGATCTGTGCAATGCGCTCGGGATAGTTCTTGCCGCAGGCAATGTAGTCAAGGAAGAACAAGGGCTTTGCGCCGCAGCAGATAACATCATTGACGCACATTGCAACGCAGTCAATGCCGACTGTGTCATGCTTGTCCAGCAGGAATGCAAGCTTCAGCTTGGTGCCGACGCCGTCTGTGCCGGAAACGAGAACGGGCTTTGCGTAGCCCTCGGGCAGTGCGAACAGACCGCCGAAGCCGCCGACATCGGAAACAACACCGCTTGTCAGTGTGCGTGCAATGTGGGTTTTCATCAGTTCAACTGCCTTGTAGCCTGCGGTAATGTCAACGCCGGCTGCTGCATAACTTTCGCTTCTTGAATTTTCAATCATATTTCTTTCGTCCTTTCTCAACCCTTGCCGTTCCAGCAATAGGTACAAATATTTTCTTTGGGAAGCCCGATGGCTTTTGTCAGGTTTTCAATGGATTGGTATTCCAGAGATGCAAAGTGGAGCTTTTTGCAAATGCTGTCTCGCAGGTTTCTGCCTCTTTCCGTGGTCGGATCGGCATATTCCTCGATGTGCTTATCGCCGTCCTCACCCTCGAGCTCACGGATGGTCTGACGGGCAATCAGATCCAGGTCGGAGTTGCTTCTTGAGAAGTTGAGGTATTTACAGCCGTACATGATCGGCGGACAGGCCGAACGGATGTGCACTTCCTTTGCACCGTTTTCGTACAGGAAGTCAACCGTTTCGCGAAGCTGTGTGCCGCGCACGATGCTGTCATCCACAAACAACAGACGCTTGCCTTCAATCAGGTCATGAATGGGAATGAGCTTCATTTTTGCCACGCGGTTGCGCTCCTGCTGATTCTGCGGCATGAACGAGCGCGGCCATGTGGGTGTGTATTTGATGAAGGGTCTTGCAAAAGCAATGCGGCTTGCATTTGCATAACCGATTGCGTGGGGTGTGCCCGAATCGGGAACACCGCAAACGAAATCAATGTCAGGCAGAAGATTGTTTTCTTTTTCGAATTCTGCCATGATCTCACCGTTGCGTGTGCGCATGCATTCAACATTGACACCCTCGTAAACGGAGGTCGGATAACCGTAGTAGGACCACAGGAAAGCACAGATCTTCATTTTCTTGTTGGCAGGGGACACGACCTCGCAGGAATCGCTTGTCAGACGGACGATTTCACCGGGCCCCAGCTCCTTGTAGTTTTCGTAGCCCAGCTTGTAATAAGCAAAGGATTCAAACGATACGCAGAAGCCGTCATCTCTTTTTCCGATGAGAATGGGCAGTCTGCCGAGCTTGTCACGGGCTGCAAGCAGGGAGCCGTCCTCCTTGAGAATCAGGATGGATGCAGTACCGTCGATCTGACTCTGTGCAAAGCGGATACCCTCGCAGAAATCACTTTTCTGGTTGATGAGTGCCGCAATGAGCTCGGTGCTGTTGATTCTGCCGCCGCTCATGGCTCCGAAGTGACCGCCGCTGAATGACAAAAACGAGTCAATAAGCTGCTGTGCATTGTTGATGACACCGATGGCACAGATTGCGTAGGTGCCGAGCTTGGAGCGAATCAGCATCGGCTGCGGATCGTTGTCGGATATGATACCGATGCAGGAAGTTCCGCTCATTTCCTCGAGCGTGTCCTCAAACTTGGTTCTGAACGGCGAATTTTCAATGTTGTGAATCTCGCGTTGGAAGCCGTCCTTCGGATTGTAAGCAGCCATGCCTGCTCTTCTTGTGCCTAAATGCGAATGGTAATCTGTTCCGAAAAATACATCCAGAATGCAGTCATTTTTCGAAACGGCGCCGAAAAATCCTCCCATTATATCCTCCTCTGTAACTCAATTTATTTTAAAATGAATGAAAAAAGACGGAAAAATCCGCCTTTTTATGTTTTATGAATTATATTTGGCGGCAACAGCCGAATCCTTTTCAAGGACGGTTGCAGTGGCCTTGTCACGGGCTGCCTGCAGCTTTTCTGCAAGGACATCATCGGAAACGCTGAGAATTTCAATTGCAATGAGGGCTGCATTTGCAGCGCCGTCAATGGCAACCGTTGCAACGGGAATGCCAGCAGGCATCTGCACGGTTGACAGAAGTGCATCGAGTCCGTCGAGCGTCGAGCTCTTTACGGGGATACCGATGACGGGAAGCGTTGTGTTTGCTGCGAAAGCACCTGCAAGGTGAGCAGCCTTGCCTGCAGCACAAATGATTGCACCGAAGCCGTTGCTTCTTGCGTTGATTGCAAACGCACGAGCCTGCTCGGGGGTTCTGTGTGCGGAAAAAATGTGCACTTCAACGGGCACATCGTATTCCTTGAGGGTAGTGATGGCTTTTTCAACAACCGGCAGGTCGCTGTCGGAGCCCATGGTAACGGCAACTTTTTTCATTTTTATCCTCCGCAGAAAAATATTAAAGGGCAGTCTGCCCTTGGTGAAAACGGTAGACTGCCCAGGCGGTCGGCAAAAGACTTTTGTATCTGCTTCCTCGCGGTCATTTCCGCTTGCATCCGTCGGTTGCAGACAGCCTTGAATTTTAAGCTTATTATAACATAAATAAAATAGAGCCGTCAAGCAAAATACACTTTTTTCATAACAAAAATCTGCCCCTGCAAAGGCTTTTTTTTGGAGGAAATGTTTGTTAGAGTCAGAAAAAAGAAAAAAGATATTGCAATTGGTGCTTTTTTTTGATATTCTTATTATGAGAAAGGTGGACATTTCTATGGTCAAAACAGAAAAACACGTCGAAAGGCTGCTTTCTTGTGCGTTTTTTGTTATCTGCGGTTTTGTCGCCTGTCTGCTGGGTGTGCTGACCCTTTCTGCACTGATTGACACAACCGTGATGGGAACAGACAATTCTTACCGCGAAAGCGTTACCTATTACCGCGATTCGTTGCTTTTGAATCTGATAACACTTCTCGACGGCATTATCGTTCTGTTTTGCATCCGATTGCTGAAAATACGGTGCAGTCCCAAGGTGCTGACAAGCATTTTGTTTTGCTGGACAGCAGCCGTCGGTATTGTCTGGGTTTGTGCGGTCCGTTCGGCACCGACACAGGATTCCTGGATTGTCACCAATGCTGCGGCCTCTGCTGCAATGGGTGATTATTCGGACTTGCAGGCAGAGTATTTTATCCGCTTTCCGTTCCAGCTCGGCTATGTGCTGTGGTCGGAGCTGTGGATTCGTGTGCTGAATCTGCAGGATAACTTTCTGGCACTTGAAATTATCAATGTCCTTTGCCTTGCAGGCACCTTTGCCGTGCTTTCGCACCTTGCAAGGTATATTTCTTCCTGTGAAAAGGTGTTTCATTTTACCCTTGTGCTGTGTGCGGCCTGTGTGCCTGCAGTGCTGTTCTGCACCTTTTTATACGGGAATATGCCGGGGCTGTTGTTTGCCTGCTGTGCTCTGCTTTGTGCGGTTTTGTTCATGCGTAAGCGCAGGTGGTATTTTGCAGTCGCAGCTGCCGCGGCAGTCGGCATTGCTGTCAGCCTGAAAATGAATTTCATGATCGTGCTTGTTGCCATGTGCATCATTTTGACAATGGATGCAGTGAAGCAGAAAAAGCTTTCCTCTGTTTTGTGCGTGATACTGTGTGTGGCTTGCGGACTTTCCGTCAGTGCAGGTGTGCAGGCAGGCTATGAAAAACGCGCACAAACGCAATTCGGAGACGGCATCCCCATGACCTCATGGATGGCAATGGGCTTTTCGGACAGTGTGATTGCACCCGGCTGGTATTCGGGTGAATACACCGTCACCAATTTCAAAAAGCATAATTTTGATGCAGATGCAGCTTCTGCAGAATCCGTTGAGGTTATCAAGGATCGCATCCGAGGCTTTGCTCAGGCACCCGGTGAGGCTGTATCGTTCTTTTATCACAAATTTGTCAGCCAATGGAATGAACCGACCTACCAGAGTATATGGACAAACGAGGTCAGGGGCTTTTACGGCGGTGAGCAGGCAAGAAGTGCGCTTGCCGTATGGGTCTGTGAGGATGGCAGGCAAACGGTTGAGGCCTTTATGAATGCCTATCAGCAGATTATTCTTGTCGGTGTGTGCATCGCAGCGGTGCTGTGCTTTATGCGCAGAAATGAGGTTGCCGCCTTACTGCTGCTGATTATTCTGGGCGGTATGCTTTATCATCTGCTGTGCGAAGCAAAATCACAATACAGCATAACATACTTTATTCTGATGCTGCCTTTGGCTGCATGGGGATATGATTTTATCATAAATGCCGCAAGCGGCAAATTCAAAAAATTATTGACCGAAGGCAAAAAAATAAAATTCATGAGGAGGAACGCATGAGCAAAGGAACAAAACAAAAAAACAAGCAGGAGCTTTCGCAGAATGTTTACGGCAGACGCTTTGTCGGTAAGCTTGAGCGCGTCGGCTATGTGCTGAATGACTCTGCGGCCAGTCTGAATATCAACGATTTCAACGACCGTTACATTTATGACGTTGTGGGAATCAGCTTCAATTATTTGGCAATTCAGAACATTTTTGCAACCATATGGGATACCATTAACGACACCTTCATCGGTGTTATTGTTGAAAGAACCCGTACCCGTTGGGGTAAATTCAGACCCTACCTTCTGCTCGGTCAGTTTCCGCTTACCATTCTCGGCATGTGGAAATGGCTGATTCCGTTTATTTTCCCGAACACACCTGCAACCTATCTGCCGAAATGGATTTTCTATTTTGCAATGTCACTCATCACCGAAACCGCAAGCACCTTTACATCCATCGCCCATGCAGGCTTTATGTCAACCATAACGCCTGACCCTGTGGAGCGAACGGGTCTTATCGCCCTTGCAAACGTGGTGTCGCACATTTTTGAGGATGTACCAAAGCAGATTTTCGGTATTCTGTATGACCTGGTTATTGCAGGTAAGCTGAAAATTCCGATGCAGAATCTTTTTGCGGGCTTTGCAATTCCGTGCTCATTGCTGTCGGCGGCATTCATGCTGTTCTTCTTTATGAACACCCGTGAGCGTGTCATGCAGACCATCACCAAGCCGAGTGTCATGCAGGGCCTCAAGGCTATCATTACCAACAAGCCGATGCTCATCAATGCTCTTTCCTCGTTCCTGTCGGGCTTCAGTATCGGACAGAGCCGAAGCAATTACTACATCGACGTTTTAGGCTCAATTACACTCAAAACCATCGTCGGCATCCCTGCTTTCCCCATCAAGTTCATCAGCTACAGCTTTGTTGCTCCCCTGCGTAAGCGCTTCTCAACCAAGGCACTGTGGATTTTCGAGGACGCATGGACGGATATGCTGTGGATGGTCGTATGGGGCATCGGCTCCATCAACGGCAACTTCAAAAAGCGCTCGGTCATGCTGCCCGTGTTCTGCATTGAAGAAATCTTCGAAATGTGCATCTACGGCCTGCGCCGTGTTATCCCTGCCGAAATCGACAACGAATCCATGGACTACTGCGAATGGAAAAACGGCTACCGTGCAGAGGCTATGACGGGTGTTACAAAGTCCCTCATCAGCAAGCTGCAGGCTGCTGTTATGGGCAGTGTCAACAACCTTGTTATGGGCAAAATCGGTTACATGCAGGGCCAGACAATCGGCACCCAGACCGACAAAACCAAGTGGTGGATTTTCGCCCTCGGTACCGGTATTCCGATTATCTCGAGCAGCCTCGGCATTATTCCCACGTTCTTCTATCCGCTGTCCGCCGAAAAGCGTGCACAGATGTATAAGGAGCTCAAGGAGCGCCGCGAGGGTGTTGCGCATGTTATGAATGCAGCCGGTGCAGATGCTGTTGAAGAGCTTGCAAGAAAAGAAAAAGAAACCATGAAATAAACCAAAAGAGCAGACAGTTCAAGACTGCCTGCTCTTATTTTTGTGGCAATATTATATTTTGCCAAATTGCAATGTTTTAGTTATTGCAAAATATAATCCGTTATACAGTCATACCAATGCACATAGGTTTCACCGTTAACGATTAGAATTTCGCTGTCGGGCAGGATTTCTTTCCACTGTTTGCCGTATCTGTGATATGCCCAATCATTGCGATTGAATCTGCGCCACAATATGGTGCGTCC
Organism: Acutalibacteraceae bacterium; assembly: GCA_045659125.1. GTDB lineage: Bacteria > Bacillota > Clostridia > Oscillospirales > Acutalibacteraceae > RUG806. Next base: position 2,763 of record JAZOWJ010000149.1, on the reverse strand, counting down.
GTTTTTGTCAAGATATTGCTCGATGATAATTTTTCCTGCGTAGTGACCTATGTTGACCGCACAGACGGTATCATATGTTTTGCCGCCAATCGTCACCTTGTATCTGCCGACAATGTCAGTGACTTCCTGCTCTGCAGCGGTTGCAAGGCTGCTGTCGTTTTTGGTGATGATTCCTTTGCTTGTCATGTTGGTTTCGAATCCGCAGTTATTTTCACCCAAGCCCCAGTTGATTTCAAAAATGTCATTATCAAGGAATGTAAACAGCCGTTTGACACCATTTTCAATGTGACTTTCTGCGAGATAACGGCAGTGTGTATCGGTCAGCTGTGCAACATATTGCCGCTGAGTGATTTTTTCTTTTCCATCGGGCGTCGGAATGTGCTCTTCAGCAACTATTTCAACCCCCTGAATGCCGTGAATTTCAGCTTTTTGTGTAACATTGGCGGATGTGTATTGTGTCAACGCTTTGTGTGGTTGCTCATAGCATCCCCATGTCGTGTGCGAACCGACTGTCATTAAAATGCAAAATCCTCGCAATTCTTCACAGCGCACATCAAAGGGCGGTAAATCCGATTTTTCTATTGTGTAAGACGGTAAAATGTCGGGTAATTTTTTCATTGATTGTTCTCCTTTCATGCAGGCGGTATACGGATAATGTATTTTAAAATTCTGTTTTGCATAATGCAGTCTGCTTTTGACCGTGCCGAGCGGTATGTTCAACTTTTGGGCAATTTTGTCTTGCGGCAAGTCGAGAAAAAAGTAAAATTGAAGAATTTCTCTGTCTTTCGGACTTAAATTTTCAAGGGTTTCAAGTACGGCTTCTCTTGTTTGTCTTTCAAGCGGTGTTTCATTCCATATAAATTGCGAAAAAAGCTCTGTTGACGGTTCTTTGGCTTTTTTGCAGTAGTAATCATTGCATTTATTGGCAGCAATGCGCAGTAACCAGCCTTTGAATGCCGCTTCATCCTTTAATTGATGAAAATTCTTGTAAGCAGCTATGCAGGTTTCCTGCAAAATATCCTGTGCATCAAAGCTGTTTGAAATGCGGAAACGGATAAAACGCTCCAATGAAACCATGTTTTTTTGCAATAAAATTTCAAATATATCCATATGACCACCTCCTTTTCTGTTTATTGAAAACGTTTTCACTGATAAAGACAGAAAAAAGCATTGAAAGGTTCAAAAAAAAATAATGCGGACAGAAAATTTGTCCGCATAAAAATGTGCTTATCGGAATAAATCGCTGTGTGTTCCGGTTCTTGTGAGATACAAAAACAAATCATTGTCGCATATTTCATAAATCAAAAGCCAGTCCGGTGCGATATGGCATTCTCTGCACCCGGCAAAATTGCCGGAAAGCGCATGGTCCCGATTTTTTGCAGGTAATGCTTGCCCGTCAGCAAGAAGTTGAATGATTTCTGTCAGCAGATTCAGATTATAGCCACGCTTTTGCAGGACCTTCAAGTCTTTTTTGAACTGGCCTGACGGCTTGATGGTATAAATCATGCCAACAAATCCTCCATCATCTGGTTGACATCAGTATATGCTTTTCCGAGTGAAGGATCGGCTTTCATTTGTTGCACTTCTTCTATGGCTGCAAGTGTTTGTGCATTCGGCTGACGGTTTGCAATTATAAAGGGGATTGATTGCTCCCTTACAGCCTGTCGGACAAAAATATTAAAGGCTGTTGAGAGATTCATTCCAAGCTCGCCGAAAAGTGCATCTGCCTGTTTTTTTAAGTTTTCATCCATGCGAATGGTCACATTTACATTATTCATAAAAACACCTCCTGCAGTTATTATATTGTATATTCATCATAATGTCAACAATATCATGTGCAATTTCTGTGCAAATTATTTGCAAACGACTTTGATTTGAAAAAACAGAATACAAGAAAACGAATAAAACAGCCACAGAATGTAAACTCTGCGGCTGTTTTTTATGTGCTGCTTGCTAAATTGATAACCTTTTTTCCTTTTTTGATTGCTTGTCCGGTGAATTTTGCAGCACCGCCGGTTTTGTGTTCAACATAAGAAATAACATAATCGGATTGCTGCAGCATCCATTCATTTCGTTTGTCAATTGCAAAGCGGGGCGGTGTTTTTTCAAGACCTTCCGGAAAAAGGGTATCAGAATAATCACAATGCATTTTCTCTTTTTTAGTTGGTAAATATGCAATCACGATTGCAAAGCTTATGTGAGGATAGATGTTCTTTAATTCTTTTAATCTACTTGCAACCATTGCATCGAATTTGCCCTGATTGCCGACATAAAAACGTGTTACATTTTCCTGCTCAATCAGATTTACAATTGCTTTTTTCAAAGAATCGCTCACCGCTTCCGGTGTGTCTTTGTGTCCGAAAAAGGTACATGTGTACATAATAATCCCTCAATATGGGGATTATATCCCCTTAATAATTGAGATTATAACCCCCATAATAAAAAATGTCAAGAAGGGGGAATGCACATGATTGTATTTGATAAGTTGTGGTCAACCATGCAGGAAAAAGGCATTTCCACTTATGCTCTGCGTGAAAAGTGCGGTATCGACAGCAAAACCATCCGCAGGCTGAAAGCGAATGAAAACATGGAAACCAAAACGCTTTCAAAGCTTTGTGAAGTGTTGGATTGCAAGTTGGAAGATATTGCACAATATGTCAAAGAAACAGAATGACACAGCCCCGGATTGCACCCCGAGGCTGAGTTTTTTTGTGATGAAGATGTGGATAAATTATGGTTTATTGCATAAACCATAAAATGATA
>JAZOWJ010000148.1:0-4778 GCA_045659125.1 Acutalibacteraceae bacterium | reverse complement strand
TTGGTATTGAAAAAAAGCTTTTCAATGCTCACAGCATCAGGCTTATAGGTATCTAACAAATAATCAATGCCGTCATAGATTTTTTCAAGACGGTCGGAGAAATGCATGCCTGCAGGAGTTGTCACGGCACCGAAATCAAGGGTCTTGAAGCGGTTGGCTTCATAACGCACAATGCCCCATCCCACAATGGCATATCCGGGGTCAATTCCGAGAATGACCATATTCTTCCTCCGTTTACAAAATAAGTCATTTTATTATAACACACACGAATCGTGTTCGCAACATATTTTTATAATAAATACACGCAAAATTATAATTATTCTTGTTTAAAATATAATTAAAAGAGACCATGCAAAAGCATGATCTCTTTGTTTGCTTTAAAACTCGTCGAAGGTATTGTCTGTAGGAGCCTCAATGGGGCCGCTCATGGTCGGCTCTTCTGTGTCACCGGCAGGCGCGGTAGGAGTTACCACAGGCGCTTCGGTGGGTGCTTCAGTCGGAGCCTCTGTCGGACGCGGAACAGTTTCGGGGACGGTTGCTTCATAATCATCCTCATCCTCGTAATAGTCATCATCGTCGTCGTAGTAATCGTCGTCTTCTTCGTCGTCGTAATAATCGTCTTCTTCTGTGGTGGTTTCAGCCTCGGTCGGAGCTTCGGTAGCCTCTTCTGTTGTAGCTTCCTCGGTGACAGCCTCGGTGGCAGGCTCGGTTACAGGTGCCTGTGTTGTAAGCTCAACACCGACATCGTACTGTGCAACACTGCCTGCTTCAACAACACCGGCCATTGCATCGGCATGATTGCGTGCAAAAGTGATTTTATAAGCCGCAAATGCGGTAACAGCCATAACAAGAACAAGTGCGACACAAAGAATTGCCCAAAGAAGAATCTTCTTGCGGGGATCAGACGGTGCATCTTCTGCATACTCGTCATATTCGTCATATTCTTCTGTTTCGGGGACATAAACATTTTCTGCTTCTTCGGCATCCTCCTGCACGACAACAGGCTCCTCATGTGCAACAGGTGCAGATTCTTCAACAGCAACAGGAGCGGCAACGACAGGCTCGTCCTGCTTTTCAATGCGAATTACCACAAAGGTATCCGAGCAATCCGGATTGCGCTTTGCAAATTTCGCAGCAAGCAGCTGTACCGCTTTTTTCTCATTGCCGTCGGCTGCATTGAGCGCAACAATGATTTCGCCTTCTGTCAATGCAGTCAATGCTGCTGCAGGACAAAGAACAAGCATATCACCGTTTACAACAGGAATTTCCTCGCAGAAGGAAGGCTGTGCTGCACCAAGATTGACAAGATCACCGTCAGTATAGCGCAACACACATGCATCGCCCATGCCGGCAGCAACAAGCTTGCTGTCATAACCGATAAGCATGGATACAGCCAGACCCTTTGCATCGCAGTTGCACTGCTCAAGCGCATGCTTGCTGTCTGCAAAATAGCCGTCAAGCACAGACGCATAACGGTTATCATCTTCCTTGAGTGCATCAGCACGGTCATTGAGTGCTGTCAGCGCAGCACCGGCAAAGCCGTTATACGGTGAAGATGCAAACGCAACAACAAAAGGAGCATGCATGCTGCCTGCGCCTTTAAAGCCATTGTTTGCATTTTCCATCGACAGAATTCTGCCGTTGAGATTCAGATTATCGCTGTTGAATTCCCCGTTTGCACCTTTCTGTGTAACGGCAGCGGTTTTAATGTTGTAAGACAAAAAATCACATCCTGTGTTGATTCAATTGAATTTTGCGCATAATAATTGTATTTTACTGTTTCTTTGACAGTTTGTCAATATAATAAATAAATTTTTCACGCACATCGGCTGCAAGATACAGAGATCCGCAAATTACAAGCGCATCAAAATCATGCATTTTTTCAAATGCGAGAGCAACGGCCTGTTCAATATTGTCTGTTTTCTGCGCAGCTGTGCCGTAATTTTTCACCTTTTCAGCAAGCTCTGCAGCCTGCATGGAACGCGGATTGGATGGTGTGACAGTCAACACAAGCGAAAAGCATGGCAACAGATTGGCAAGTGATTTATCGACCTCTTTATCTGCCATCATCCCCATCAGAGCAAGTATTTTTTTGCCTGCCAGATGCTTTTGAAGCACCTGTGAGAGTGCTTTTGTTGATCCGTCATTGTGCGAGCCGTCAAGAAGAATCAGCGGTGCGGCACACAGACATTCCAGCCTTGCCGGAATCCTTGCAGCAGAAATGCCGTCGCGGATATTCTGCTCGGAAATGTTCCATTTTTCGGCACAAAGAAGCGCAGCCTTGATAACAAGACCTGCGTTTTCAACCATGTGCGCACCTGCAAAAGGAATATGCAAATCAGCGCCGTTCCACAAAACCACACTACCGTTAACGGTTTCACTGCAAAACGGCAGCATTCCGTCCGCAAAGTGCAAAACAGTATTCTTCTGTTCTGCCTGTGCAAGCAAAACATCTTTCACGGCTTCGGGCTGATTTTCACTTGTCACAACGGGAACACCGTTTTTGATAATTCCTGCCTTTTCGCCTGCAATTTTTTCGAGTGTGTCACCCAAAACACCGACGTGATCAAAGGATACTGAGGTAATGACAGATACTTCCGGCTTTTCGATGATGTTTGTGGCATCAAATCGTCCGCCGAGTCCTACCTCGAGAATCACTATATCGCAGTTTTTCTGTTTAAAAAAAGCAAAGGCTGCAGCGGTGACAACCTCAAATTCGGTCGGATAAACATCATTTTCATTGCACTTCACAACAGCCTCTTTCACGGTTTGTGCAAGAGCAGACAATTCCGCCTCGGAAATCATTTTTCCGTTCACCTGTATGCGTTCGCGGAAGTTAAGAACATAGGGTGATGTGTAAAGTCCGACCGTATAGCCTGCAGCACGAAACACCTCACTGAGCATGGTGCTTGTGGAGCCCTTGCCGTTTGTGCCTGCCACATGGATAAAGGACAGCTCTTTTTGCGGGTCACCTAAAAACGCCGATAAGGCGCACACCCGGGAAAGCCCGGGTTGTACGCCGAATCTGTCAAATGAATGAAAGAAATGTAAAGCTTCTTCGTAATTCATCAGTTGAGTTTTTCAAGCTCTGCACGGATGTTTGCAGCCTTTTCGGAAAGCTTTTCGCGGTTGAGCTTCTGCTGTTCAACAACTGCCTCGGGTGCCTTTGCAAGGAAGCCTTCGTTGGAAAGCTTTGCATCGATCTGAGCAAGCTGCTTTTCGGTGGCTTCGAGCTCCTTGTTGAGTCTCTTGCGTTCTGCTTCAAAATCAACAAGCTCACGCATGGGAATATACACAGTGCAGGCATCGGTAACAACGCTGACAGCACCTTCAATAGCGAAATCTGCAGCGATCTGCACCTCGGATGCAGATGCAAGGCGTTTGAAGAATGCAGCTCCGATTGCAAAGGTGTCAGCATCTGCGGTAGCAATGAACAGCTCTGCCTTTTTGGAGGGAGCAACATTCATTTCTGCTCTGCGGTTACGCACACCCTTGATGGCAGCCATAATCTTGTTCATCTGTTCTTCTTCAGCAGCGAAGTTGAGTTCTTCACTGTACTTGCACCATTCGGAAAGCATGATGGTTTCACCGTCATGCGGAAGTGTCAGCCAGATTTCTTCTGTGATGAAGGGCATGAAGGGATGCAGCAGCTTGAGGGTGTTGCTCATAACATAAACAAGAACTGCACGGACGGTCTTTTTGGCTTCGTCATCCTCTGCATTCAGGCGGATTTTTGCAAGCTCAATGTACCAGTCACAAAGAATATCCCAGATAAAGTCATACAGCTTCTGCACAGCAATACCGAGTTCATAGCGGTCGAGTGCTTCCGTGACATCACGGACAGTCTTGTTGAAGATGCTGAGAATCCACTTGTCTTCGAGTGCAAGATTTGCAGGAATGTGGGGTGCAGCTTCGTTTTCGTCAAGGTTCATCAGAACGAAACGGGCAGCATTCCACAGCTTGTTGGCAAAGTTACGGCTTGCTTCCACCTTTTCGTTGGAGAAGCGCATATCGTTTCCGGGGCTGTTGCCCGTTGCAAGGGTGAAGCGCAGCGCATCGGCACCATAGGTGTCAATGATTTCAAGCGGATCAATACCGTTGCCAAGGGACTTACTCATCTTTCTTCCCTGTGCATCACGGACAAGACCGTGAATGAGAACGGTATCAAAGGGAGCCTTGCCCATATTTTCGAGCGAGGAGAAAATCATTCTGGAAACCCAGAAGGTGATAATATCGTAACCCGTTACGAGGGTGTTGGTCGGGAAATAATGCTTGAGGTCTTCGGTGTTATCCGGCCAGCCGAGGGTTGAGAACGGCCACAGTGCGGAAGAGAACCAGGTATCAAGGGTATCGGGATCCTGTTCAATGTTTGCAGAGCCGCACTTGCAGCAGGCTGTGGGCTCACCCTTGGAAACGGTGATTTCGCCGCAATCTGCACAATACCATGCAGGAATGCGATGACCCCACCAGAGCTGACGGGAAATACACCAGTCACGGATATTTTCCATCCAGTGGAAATAGTTCTTGGAGAAGCGCTCGGGAATGAAGCGAATTGTGCCGTCCCGGACAGCATCAATTGCAGGTGCTGCAAGAGGTTTCATATCAACGAACCACTGCAGGGATACACGGGGCTCAATGGTGGTATGGCAACGATAGCAGGTGCCGACGTTGTGGGTATAGTCTTCAACCTTGATCAGCCAGCCGCCTTCTTCAAGGTCCTTGACGATTGCCTTTCTTGCTGCAAAACGATCCATGCCTGCATACTTCGGATAATCCTC
>JAZOWJ010000147.1:0-4556 GCA_045659125.1 Acutalibacteraceae bacterium | reverse complement strand
GCAAAGGACAGTCAGGAAATATGCTTCCTGCCTGACGGGGATTACACGTCCTTCGTATCCTCACTGCCCGGAATGACAAGCAAGCAGGGCAATTTTCTTGATATTCACGGCAATGTCATCGGCACACACAAGGGAATCATTCATTACACGGCAGGGCAAAGAAAGGGCCTGGGTGCATTCGGCAAGCCGATGTATGTCAAACGCATCTGTCCGCAGGACAACACCGTGATTCTGTGTACCGCAGAGGAGCGATTTGCGGATACACTGACGGCAACCGACCTCACATGGTGCAACGGCACAGCCCCTGCAGAGCAATTTGAGGCACTTGTGAAAATCCGCTCCACGGCAAGACCTGCACCTGCAAAAATCACCCTGCACAACGGCAGGGCGAGTGTGGTTTTTGAAGTTGCGCAGATGTCACCCTCCCCCGGTCAGTCCGCTGTTTTTTATGACGGTGACAGAGTCCTGGGCGGCGGCTTTATAGAATGAATATCTTTGCATGAAAATAAATAATTATTCATTAAATTTCAAACAATTCATCCAATAAATCAAGCTTTATCTTTTCCGCTTTTCCGAAATCCATAGCGGCAATGTAGTATGCTTCCAGACGGTCGTGTAAAGCCTTGGCTTGCTCCAGCTTTTCGACGGCACCGCCGAGCAGCTCTGCTTGCGCCTTGTGATAAAAGGAATAGCGGTTTTTGTGTGTTTTTACGGCTTGTGCATCCGTAAATCGGGCAGCAGAGACGGTTCTTTCCGCCGTATCGGGCGCAATGTGATAAGCATTGCTTGTCATAAAGCCGATTTTTAATTCGGGAATGAGAATATGCTCGGGAGTACCCTCGGGACGAAGAATACACGGGCAGGCAATGACGGAAATCCCTCTGTCGACAGCTTCGTGCAGCACCGTCTGCATAAATGCAGCAGATACCGCACCGACGTCATCCTCAACCGCAATAATATGCTCACAAAGAGAGCACAGGGTATCATAGAAAAAAACCGCGCCCTTGGGTGTGCAGGCACTTAAAAACCGCCTTGTGACAACACTCTTCGTTTCCCGTTCGGGCAAAAGACGGGCACAGATGCGCTTTGCATGACGAATCACACGAAGCAGGTCGGTATCGGGCAGAGCCAGCTGCATGCGCTCACTCTGCAATCGTCCTGCTGCAGACAAAAACCGCTGACAGGCTGCATGGGCTTGTGCATTGGCTCGTGTCAAACGCAGAATCTCGCCTGCATTTTTTTCGAGCCGTGCGGTATCCCAGCACTGTCCCATATCCACCAATCGACCGCACACACCGGGAAATTTCAGCTCAAACGGATGCGGCGGTGTGGCATCGAGCACAGCAGCATGCAACGAGGGCAGATACACGCCGTCCAGGCTGTCGGGGTCGGATGAACAATAAATGCGTTCAAACGCAATTTCTTTGTCTTCCGCACGGCGGCATACGGCCTTCATCAGGGTGGATTTGCCCGTACCCGGCCCACCCTTGATGAGAAACAGCCGCAGGTCATCCTCCTGCAGCAAAAGCTCCTTGGTAAGCGGATAAAAGCCCTGTGCCGTATTGGCACCAAGAAAAAAGCAAGGTGAAAAAACTTTGGTTTCCATTCAAAAACCTCCTCACTCTACAGCCTATGCAGGCAGGACAAAAGAGGGGACAAAAAAAATGCAAAATGCAGGAATGCAAAATGCAAAATTAAAGGAATGGCGTTGCCATTATAAAAGATGTAATTTGCAGCTTTGCGGTTTCAAATTTTATTTTGAAGCAATTCTTTATAATCAATATTACACAATAATTCCACAAGTGTTCAATATATTGCAATTTATATTCTTGTATGCTTCTTTTTCATAATCTATAATCGGAGCGAAGCGCCCCGATAATTTTGCATTTTGCCTTTTACATTTTGCATTCAGAACATTTCCTGTTTCGTGAATACAAAAAAAACTTGACAACCTCAATCGCTTGTGCTAAAGTGAAGTTACAAATGAATATGCGGGGTGCTGATCGCAAGATCGGCTGAGATTATACCCATGAACCTGATTCGGATAATGCCGACGTAGGGAATTTCAGTGTATCGCACACCGCCTTTTTTCAGGCGGTGTTTTTTTGTGCAAAGCCGGCAAAGCACAAAGCAAAGCAAACGACACCCCGTTGTTCTTTTGAAAAACAACAAAGGGGTGTCTTTTTTTATGACAGTCAGCGCAGCCATTCAGATTTTACCGAAAACAGAAACCACCGAGGAGCTCATCCGCATCGTTGACGAGGTGATTGCATTCATTGCAAAATCGGGACTTTCCTACTATGTCGGTCCGTTCGAAACAACCATCGAGGGCGACAGCTACGATCAGATTATGCAGCTTGTTTCCGATTGCAGCAAAATTGCAATTGAGGCAGGATGCGAAGAGGTTTCCGCTTACATCAAAACCGTTTACAAGCCCGAAGGCGGGGTGTTGACCATTGATGAAAAAACCGCAAAGCATCATCACTAAGGCCGCCCCTGCGATATCGGTTGTAATCATTGTACTGGTGTGGGCACTCGTCGGGGAAGCAGGTCTTGTGCCTGCCTACATGCTGCCGAGTCCGTCGGAAGTGGTAAAAGCATTCATTGAGGACATTCCGCTTCTTATGCAGCACAGTGCCGTCACATTGCAGGAAGCAATTTACGGCCTTTTCGGCGGCACGGCACTCGCGTTTGTTTTTGCAGTGCTGATGGATCGGTTTGATTTTCTTTACAAGGCACTCTATCCCGTGCTGGTGCTCACACAGACCGTTCCGACCATTGCCATTGCCCCGCTGCTTGTGCTGTGGATGGGCTTTTCGATGGCACCGAAAATCACGCTCGTTGTGATTACAACCTTTTTTCCGATCACCGTTTCGTTGTTGGACGGCTTTCGCAGTGTAGACAAGGATGCAATCAATCTTTTGCGCAGCATGGGTGCCAACCGTGTGCAGATTTTTGCAAGGCTGAAGCTGCCTGCCTCGTTGGAATCGTTCTTTTCGGGGCTGAAGGTATCGGCATCCTATGCGGTCGTCGGTGCGGTCATTTCGGAATGGCTCGGCGGCTTTGAAGGCCTCGGGGTCTACATGACCCGTGTAAAAAAAGCATACGCATTTGACAAAATGTTTGCAGTCATTCTGCTTGTTTCGGCGGTGTCACTGCTGCTGATGGCGGCCGTCGCCCTGCTCAAGCAGCTTTGCATGCCGTATAAAAACAAAAAATGAAAGGATTTATTATTATGAAAAAAGCTATCGCATTGCTCATATCACTTCTTCTGCTGCTCACCCTTTGTGCCTGCGGTGACACCGCAAGCGAAAACGAGCTGCAGGAAATCACCGTCTGTCTGGACTGGACACCGAACACCAACCATACGGGTCTGTTTGTTGCAGATGCGCTTGGGCTTTACGAAGAAGCAGGCCTTAAGGTCAGCATTGTGCAGCCGCCTGAGGACGGTGCAGAGCTGATGACCGCATCGGGTCAGGCGCAGTTCGGCGTGTCGTTCCAGGACACCATTGCCGCAGCCTTTGCCATGGAGGAGCCCATTGGAGTCACTGCCGTTGCCGCCCTGCTGCAGCACAACACCTCGGGCATCATCACACGTAAGGGCGAGGGTGCACACCGTCCTGCAGGCCTTGCAGGCATGCGCTATTCCACATGGAACAGCCCCATTGAGATAAAGATGATGGAATACATCATGCAAAAGGACGGTGCCGATTATTCGACCCTGACCCTGCTTCCCAACACCGTAACCAACGAGGCACAGGCACTTGCCAACAAGGACACGGATGCAATCTGGATTTTCTATGCATGGGCAGGGGTTGCATGCGAATTGAGCGGCCTTGAATTTGACTATTTCGATTTCAAGGACATCGACCCCGTTTTCGACTATTACACTCCCATTCTTGTTGCAAACAATGACTTCCTTGCCGAGCATCCCGACACGGCAAAGGCATTCCTTGCCGCCACGGCTTTAGGGTATGAATATGCCGCACAGAACCCCGAAGAAGCCGCACAGATTCTCATTGACGGCGACACAACGGGCTCTTTGCAGAGCGCAGAGGAGCTGGTCAAAGCAAGTCAGGAATGGATCGCCGCCGAATACATTTCCGACGCACCGTACTGGGGATATATCGACGAAAGCCGTTGGGATGCATTTTACGGCTGGCTGTTTGAAAATGAGCTCATCGGAACAGACCTGAGAGGGACAGGCTTTGACATCAGCTTCCTTGCAGGGAAATAAAACAGGATTATGGGACAATTATCTGCACAAAGCATCGCCGTTTCCTTTGACGGTCGGCAAATTATAAAGGATGTTTCCCTACACCTCAACGAGGGGGAGATCGTGTCACTTTTAGGGGTCAGCGGCGGCGGAAAAACCACCATTTTCAACTGCCTTGCAGGGCTTCTTGTGCCCGACACAGGGAAAGTCTTTTTGGACGATACGGACATCACGGGCAAGCCGGGCAAGATCAGCTACATGATGCAGAAGGATCTGTTGCTGCCGCACTACACCGTACTCGACAACGCCTGCCTCGGCCTGCTGATAAAGGGAAAAAGCA
>JAZOWJ010000146.1:0-9275 GCA_045659125.1 Acutalibacteraceae bacterium | reverse complement strand
GTGTACGGATTTCGTTGTAGCCGACTGCAGTGCGCATGATGGTGCGTGCATCGTTGGCTTCCACGCGGTTATCCTTGTTCACATCGCCGAAATAACGCGGTGTCCAGTCGAGCTCATACATCTGATACTGCACGGTATAGTCTGTGACGATACGGCTCATGGATTCCTTGGGATCAAAGTCCACAAACATGCCGATGAGCTTCATGATAATCGTTACAATGTTGAAATTTGCAACATCACCAACATCCAGTCCCATAGACTGCAGGGTCTTGAAAAAGACAGGCCAGATTGCTTCGAGCATGGAATAGGTGCTGAGATTGACACGGTAATTGATATGGGAGGTATAGGTAATGAGCTCCATATCATCATTATAAATGATATCAACATACGCATCGGTGCAGACGATGTCATTGAGCTGGAAGAAGCCGCCCTCGAGAATAATAACCTCATCATCCTCCTGCGTGAGAATCACATCGGTGTTGGTGGGCAGGTCAAAGACCTTGGACAGGTCGCTTTTCTGCGTATTGAGAGCATCCAGCAGAGTGGTATCGGGGAACTGAATGAGCAGCTCCGTTCTCTGCTTGGCATCATTGCGAAGCATTTTCATGGTAAAATCATACTTGGTGGTCAGACCGCTGACATAATTCTTGCCTGAAACGGGCACTTTATCCATATTCAAAGCGCCGCGGTCATAAGAAACCTCCGTTTGCTGCGTATCTGAATAATCATTATGATTCAGCTCCTCGAGGAGGTCTGCGGCAAGGGAATTTTCATTTTTGAACACATTTTCAACCACTGTTTTTGCAAAATCCGTCATGCTGTCCTGTTCCATATCCGCGCTCTGCGAAACCGTACCTGTAGCAAGCACGGTCACACCCGGTCTGTTCCTTTTGACAGCATTGACAACCCTGTTGAATTCATCGAGATAAAATTCCCTGAGCTGTTCATCCCTGATGGTTGTGACAGAGGCTGCCGAGCAGGGCACTGCAAGAACAGGCAGCATCAGCATAAAAACAAGCAAAAGGGCAATGATTCGGTTTGACTTGCGCAATACTTTCATTTTGAATTCCTCATTTTTTATCAGATATAAAGTCCCCCGTTGACACCGAGGATCTGACCTGTTATGTAGGGTGCATTCACAAGAAATGCAACCGCATCGGCAATTTCATCGGGCTGTGCCATTCTGCCGAGGGGAATTTCCTCGCACAGCGCTGCGATTTCATCTTCGGAAAAGCGGCTCATCATAGCCGTTTGCACCGCACCGGGTGCAACACAGTTGACCGTGATGCCCGAGGGTGCAAGCTCCTTGGAAAGTGCCTTGGTAAGCCCCGACACACCTGCCTTGCAGGCTGAATAGGCAACCTCACACGAAGCCCCCGTTTCACCCCAGACAGAGCCGATGTTCACAATGGCACCGCTTTTCTGACGCAGCAGAATGGGCACGGCGGCACGGCAGGCATAAACGACACCGTCGAGATTGACACCGCGAAGGGTCTGCCATTTTTCATCGGTGAGCATATCGAACAGCCCCCATTCGGAAATGCCTGCGCAATTGACAAGCACATCCAGAGAGCCGAGCTGTTCAAAGGCGCTTTGCACAGCTGCATTGACACTTGCAGGCTCACTCAGATTGCAATGCAGGCAAGCAGCCGACAGCTCCTGTGCCAAAGCCCTTGCCTTTTCCGCTGAACGGCAATAAGCGACGGCAATTTTATAGCCGTCACGGTGCAGACGACGGGCTACGGCCTCACCGATTCCGCCCGTTGCACCGAAAACAAGTGCTGTTTTCATTTTATTCAGCGATTGTATCCAGACCGACACCTGCTGCAAACTTGAGCATAAAGGCAAACATGCCCTTTGTGCCCGTATAAAGCTTGCTGCCCGAAGGAAGGCTGACATCAGCATCGGGGAAAACATCAACAAGCACATCAATATCAAACACACTGGTGATGTGTCCGTTTGCTTCCTCGCGCTGCAGACGGATCATTCTGCCGTCCTTCATGTAGGTTTTCACATAATTGCCGTTGTCGAGCTGATAGGTACGGCAAACAGCCTTTTCGTCGTCAACAAGAGCATCCTCCTCGCTGATGAGTGCACTGTTTGCAACATCACCGATGGAAAGGGTGGAGGAATCAAAAGCAAGCTCCGTGGGATCAAGACCCATTTCGTTGCAGACCGCTTCATCCAACTCAAGCACGCATTCCCCGTCGGGATAATTCATATAATATTTGCCGTCCACGCACATAAATGCGATGGAAGCACCCTCAAACTGCGAGGACATGCTGGAATTGCCGTTCTTGACTGCAATTTCCATGGGCAGGGTCTCACCTGTTTCATTTGTCATGGTTCCGCTGAGATAGAAGCAGCCGCTGTTGAGCAGCATCAGCTGTGCCATATCATCATCAACCAGCGCCTTGCTCAATTCATAGCTGACATCACCGCCTGTGGCAGCTTCATCATCAGAAGAGCAGCCGCAAAGCACAAGGCTCATCGCAATCAGAACGCAAAGAAGGGAAATGAGAATCTTTTTCATCATGTAACTCCTTAAAAACAGGTCTGCATAACGCAAAAACCCATAATATTTAACACTACAATACACTATTTTCCTTAAAAAATCAATAATAAAAACAGAAAAGATTTAAAACAGACCATAAGAATGCAAAATTCAAAATGCAAAATGCAAAATTAAAGGGTCGCTTCGCTCCGATTTATAGAGTATGAAGAAATAACATCATAAAAGAAAGCAATGAAATTTTCGACATATGCCATATGCATTGCACAACATTGAGTGTAAAGATTTTGAATAAACTGAAATTTGAAACATCAAAACTAAAAATTATATTTTCTATAATGGCAACGCCATTCCGATAATTTTGCATTTTGCATTCCTGCATTTTGCATTTCGGGCTGTTGCAAACAGACCGATAAACCATAATTTATTTTAAAAGAAGCAATTGCAATACAGGCAACAATGATGTATAATAAAAGGATGAAAGGAGTGTTCTGAATTATGATCCTTGTTTCCCCTTCCCTTTTGGGCTGTGATTACGGCAAGCTTTCCGCTGAAGCCGCTGATGTGGTAAACGGCGGCACGGATATGCTGCATATTGATATTATGGACGGGCACTTTGTGCCCAATTTAAGCTTTGGTCCGGGTCTTGTGAGCACCTTGCGAAAGCAGTTTGACACGGTGCTTGACGTGCATCTGATGGTCACCGACCCGAAATTTGTTGCTCCGCTTTTTGTTGATGCAGGCGCTGACCTGATTACCTTCCATGCGGAAGCAGATGCTGACATCGGCGAGGTGCTTGATTATCTTGAAAAAAAGGGCATCAAGGCTGCGCTTTCCGTCAAGCCCGGCACCCCTGCAGAAGCGGTATTCCCTTATCTTGACCGTCTTTACATGGTGCTTGTGATGACCGTTGAGCCCGGCTTCGGCGGACAGAAATTCATGCCCGATATGCTGCCGAAGATTGAAAAAATACGCAATGAAATCAACCGCAGAGGTCTTTCCACCCACATTCAGGTGGACGGCGGTGTGGATGACAAAACCGCACCTCTTTGCGTCAAGGCAGGTGCGGATGTGCTTGTGGCAGGCAGCTATGTTTTCAAGCAGGCAGACCGCAAGGCTGTCATTGATATGCTGCACGGTCTGGAATAAGTATATGAAAGGGAGCTGTGCTTTATGAAAAAGGCAATCAGCATTCTTCTTTGTGCCGTTCTTGCATTTTCGGCAGCAGGAATGTGCGCTTGGGCCAGTGATACCGCAGGAGGATATGTGCGTATGGCTACCTTTAAGGATATGTTTTATGCACTGCTGCATAAAAAAGAAATCATGGCAACCGACTACATCGGCGAGGAAAGCACGGATGTATGGTCGGCGGATGACGAATACAAGCTCGAAGACACCTTTGTTCTGCAGAAGGAAAAAGGCAAGGATTTTGTGATTCTCAATCTCACCGACACCCATTTTGCAGACTACGATTACCGTGCCTTTACGGCATTTTTAGCATCAGCCACCATGAAAAGGCTGGTCAGAAAAGTGCAGCCCGACCTCATCACCGTAACGGGTGACATCGTTTGCACCGATTCCTCTGTTTTTGCAATCAAGCGCATCACAGACCTGATGAATTCCTTTGAAACACCGTGGGCTCCCGTGTTCGGCAACCACGATGCCGAGGGCAACTGCGATGCAAATTACCTTGCCGACATTATGCTGAAAAGTCCGTACTGCCTG
This sequence comes from Acutalibacteraceae bacterium, assembly GCA_045659125.1. GTDB lineage: Bacteria > Bacillota > Clostridia > Oscillospirales > Acutalibacteraceae > RUG806. Next base: position 5,038 of record JAZOWJ010000146.1, on the reverse strand, counting down.
TTCAGAAAGGGCGATCCTGCCATGGGCTGCGGCAATTACATCATCAACATCTGCGAGGGTGACAAGGTGGTCAATTCCCTGCTTATGATGGACACCCACCGCTCACACCTGAACGAAACGCAGATCGAATGGTACAAGTGGGCGGCCGAGGGTATTCAGACCGTGACGGGTGAAAAAACCGAAACCACCGTGTTTTTTCACATTCCCAACGCACAGTACCAGTATGCATTTGATGCGGCATGGGACAGTGAAAACGAAGCATGGCGCGACGGCTTTGCAGCCTCGGGCGAATGCAACGAAAAAATCTGCTGTCCGCGTGATGCCGACGGAAATCCCGTTGACAACGGCTTCTTTGCAGCTGTTAAGGAAATCGGCACCACCAAAAACATATTCTGCGGCCATGAGCACCTGAACAACTTTTCGATTCTTTATGAGGGTGTACGCATGACCTACACCTTAAAGGTCGGCATGGCATCCGGCTTCAAGGCAGGCTTCAACGGCGGCACAAAAATCACCGTTTCCGATGAGGGTGTCAGCTTTGAGCATCTTTATTCTCTCTGAGTAAGGCATAAGAGCGAAGCAGCTGCACGGCATTGCTGCACACGCAGGGGCGGTATTCACCGATGGCGGCCGCCTCGTATGCATCGGTCTGCTGCAGATGTCCGAATTCCGACAGCACGGCTGTCAAAGACAGAAGCTGCGGCTCTCTTGCGAAAATGAGCAGACTGAGCACACCATCCTGCAGATACAAATCCGCATACACATCCCCACGCACGGCACACACAGCGGCAAGCAATGCATCCGCATCGTCTGTTTCAAACAGCAGCATACAATCGGATTTTTCCTGCTTTTGCCTTTTCAGCTTCATTTTTGTTTGCGGGTTTAATGTAAAATCCAGAATACAGCCGCCGTCACCGTCGGGTCGTGCTTCAATGAGCAGCCGTCCTGAAAGGTCAATACTGCAGCCGAGGGTGCTGCCTGCCTCGTCGAGCACCGTCCACAGCACACGACGGGTTTCGGTATTGGCATAATCCAGATTTTCGTATGTAATGTCAAGCGCCTGCATTTCATCGCGGGTCAGCCTGACCTCTATTCCGTTTTCATTCAGCAATCTGCATTGCACGGTTTTATCACTCCTTAAAGCTATCTGTTTTCATTTTATTCTGTTGCCTTGTCAGGCGCAATGCAAAAAAAATGGAAACTGTGAAAGGATGCATCTATGGCATTTGAAACAATGCGCAACACCGTTTATTTTTTGCGTGAAAATTTGCGTCAGCGCAAGGAAAACCGCAAGCCGGGTCAGCGCAACTACATGAAAAAAAAGCAGGTCGGTCACACGACCGATCCGCAATACCACGCGCTGCTCAACCGCGCTGCCGACAGGAAAGCACCCTTTGCCGAAAAGACAAAGGGCTACTACCGCTTCAGCCGTGAATTCCCCGACCGCGTGGATGCCGAGGGCTACCGCATCAACGCACAGACCGACAGCAAGCCCTTATCACACAAGGCAATTGCCCTGCTGACGGTTGCATTGATTGTGCTGTTTGCAATCGGCTTTGTGCTGGCCGACACCGCACTTGAGGTTTCCGACGCACCGCCCCCCGAGGTACCAAGCGATGCCGAGGATGCTTCCGTGGACAGCCAATTCGGAGAAATCACTACCCTTTTGCCCGACGGGTCCGACGAAAATGCAAACAATGATTTCATTTTGCCGACAGACATTCCCATGGATTTGATGCCGACAGAGGAAGCCACACTGTTCATTCCGCCACCGCCCGAAACCACAACAGGCTTTGCCGATGCACCCGTAGAGGACGGCAGCTTCGGCATGCAGGATGATGTGTGGGGTTAAATAAAAAAGCAAAGGAGATTTGTGTTCGCAGATCTCCTTTTTTGTTGCAAAGGCAGCATTTGTTTTTCTTGACATCCATTTCGTTCGGCGGTATAATTTTCTTAAATTGCAAAATAATTCTTTTTCGGAGTTAAAATGAAACGGATTTTACAATATTTAAAGCCTTATCGTCTGCGGATGCTGGCAGGCTTTTGCGTGAAGGTCATCGGCACGGTGACAGAGCTGTTTTTGCCGTATATTCTGACGCATATTCTCGAAAATGTCATCGTGGAGCAGAATATTGAGCAAATCGTGCTTTACGGCGGCCTGATGGTCTTTTTTGCCGTGATCGCCTGCCTTGGCAACATCATTGCAAACCGCATGGCAGCAAGGGTGACCACATGGTTTTCCAAGGCCATGCGAAAAGAGCTGTTCACAAGCACACTGTATCTGTCGGCAAGGGATACGGATGCCTTTACCATCCCCTCGCTTGAATCGCGCATCACCACCGACACCTACAATGTGCAGAACTTTATCGGCATGATGCAGAGAATGGGTGTGCGTGCACCGATTCTGCTCATCGGCGGAACCATTATGACCATGCTGATGGATTCCGCTTTATCACTTGTTATGCTTGCAACACTGCCCTTTATTTTTGTGACCGTATACGGCATTTCACGCAAGGGTGTGCCGCTTTACAGTGCGGTGCAGAAAAGTGTGGACGGCATGGTGCGTGTTGCCCGTGAGGACATTCAGGGAATTCGCGTCATCAAGGCGCTTTCCAAAAACGACCACGAAAACCGCCGCTATGACCGCGTGAACAAGGAGCTTTCCGCCCGTGAACGCAAGGCTGGCACAATCATGGGCATTGTAAACCCCGTGATGACACTGCTGATGAATTTAGGTATTGCAGGGGTTGTTGCCGTTGCGGCCTACAGGGTCAGAAGTGACCTGACAAGCCCTGCCACGGTGATTGCCTTCATGCAGTATTTTACCCTGATTTCCATGGCAATGATGTCGCTGTCGAGAATGTTTGTGATGTACACCAAATGTGCGGCTTCGGCAAACCGCATTTCGCAGATTCTTGAAACCCCTGACCGATACACGATTACCCCCGACACCAATCCGACCGACAACGCACACATCACCTTCAACAATGTCGGTTTTTCTTACTTCGGCAAAACTAAAAATCTTGAAAATATTTCCTTTTCCCTGCAAAAGGGGCAAAGACTCGGCATCATCGGCTCCACAGGCAGCGGTAAATCCACACTCATCCGACTGCTGCTGCGTTTTTATGAAACTGACGAGGGTGAAATCCGTATAAACGGCAAAAGCATTACATCTTACAGCCGTGAGGAGCTGACAGGCATGATCGGTGCTTCTTTGCAAAACGGCTTTATTTATGCCGACACCATTGCCGAAAACATCCGCTTCGGCAGAGATATTTCCGACGAAGACATCCGCCGTGCTGCCGAAATTGCACAGGCGCACAACTTTATAACCGACATTCCCGACGGCTACGAGCATCCGTTGTCTGCCAACGGCACAAACCTTTCGGGCGGTCAACGGCAAAGAGTGCTGCTTGCCCGTGCACTGGCAGGCAAGCCTGAAATTCTGATTTTGGACGATTCCTCATCTGCACTCGACTACAAGACCGATGCACTTTTGCGGCAGGCACTCGATGCCAATTTGCAGAACACCACCGTCATCACCGTGGCACAACGAGTCAGCTCCGTAAAAAGCTGCGACCTGATTTTAGTGCTTGAGGACGGAAAAATCATCGGCAAGGGCAGGCATGAGGACTTGCTTGAAAATTGCCTTGCCTACCGTGAAATCAGCGATTCGCAGATGGGAGGTGCTTTTGTTGACTGATAAAAAAGAAAAAGCGCCTGTGCGCAAGCGTGACAACAAGGGCATATTCCTGCGATTGGGAAAATATGTTGTGCAGCAATGGCATCTGTTTATTCCTGCGGTGCTGTTCACACTGCTGTCCAATCAGCTGTCCCTGATGGGACCTCGCTATTCGGGTGCCGCCATTGATGCCATTGAGCTTGCAAGCGGTGTCGATTTTGATGCGGTGTGGATGAATGTCATTAAAATGATCGTCTGCTATGCCCTGTCGGCAGGACTTTCGTATATTCTTGCGGTGATTATGATTCATTTAAGTCAGAAAATTACCTACAGAATGCGCAAGGAGCTGTTTGAAAAGCTCAACACCCTGCCTGTCAATTATTTTGACACCAACCACACGGGTGACATCATCAGCCATCTTTCCTACGACATCGACACCGTCAACAGCACCCTTTCGCATGACCTTGTGCAGGTGATGACAAGCATTTATACGGTGGTCGGCTCGCTGATTTTCATGTGGAATATTTCAAGACCTATGATTCTCATTTTTGTGTTCACCGTGCCCGTTTCGGTGCTGTTCACCCGTTATCGCTCCAAAAAGGTGCGGCCGTTGTTCAGCAAGCGCAGCAAAAAATACGGCGAGCTCAACGGCTACGCCGAGGAAATGCTCTCGGGAGCAAGAAGCATTGAGGCCTACGGCAGGCAGGATGTTATTTCCGACCGCTTCAACAAGCGCAACGAAGAAGCCATGGATGCATATTACAATGCGGAATACAGTGCGGCTCTGCTGTTTCCGAGCATCAACCTCATCAACAATATTTCCATTGCATTGGTTGCCATTTTCGGCGGTATATTGTATATGTATTCGCAAAGCGGTGCGGTGGCTGCAGGCTCGGCACTGTTCATCACATTGGGCGGAGTTGCACAGTTTGTGCAGTACTCACGCAAGTTTGCAGGCCCCATCAACGAGTTTTCCAACATTCTGCATGAATTTCAATCTGCATTTTCGGCAGCGGAACGAGTATTCCGAATTCTCGATGAGCCGAGTGAGCCTGCCGATGCGCAAGATGCACAAGAGCTTAAAAATGTGCATGGCGAAGCGGTGCTTGACGATGTTTCGTTCTCCTATGTGCCCGAAAAGCCGATTCTGAAGCACATTTCCGTAACGGCACAGCCCGGCACAACGGTTGCCATTGTCGGTCCCACGGGAGCCGGCAAAACAACGGTCATCAACCTTTTGATGCGCTTTTACGATCCGCAATCGGGTGAAATCCGCATTGACGGCATCCCCTCCATGCAGATTAAACGTGCCGACCTGCGCAAGAGCTTTACCATGGTTTTGCAGGACACATGGCT
>JAZOWJ010000145.1:0-13730 GCA_045659125.1 Acutalibacteraceae bacterium | reverse complement strand
TACATCAAGGACAGCTGTGCTGTCAAGGGCTTCAAGGACGGCAGAATGATTATCCGTCTGTTCCTGACCTTCCGCGAAAAGGGTGATGAGCAGCAGTACAAGAAAGAAATTATTTCTTTGATTGATAAGAACTTCTCGAAGTTCTCCATGCCCAGCGAATTTGTTGTCATGGATGCACTTCCCGAAACTCCGCTTATGAAAATTGACTTCATGAAGCTGCAGGAAGAAAACAAGGATGTTAATGTTCTTGCAAACTTCGAAGGCAAATATCATATAATCTAAAAATGTGAAAGAGGGTACATACAAATGATTGGTATCGGCAAATGGAAGGGCTATGTAAAGGCCAGACTTTTTGAAGGTGACGTTGAGGTTGAAGTTATTGACAACAACGGCGAATATGATTTTAACTTCAAGCTTCCCGGTAAGCTTGCAATGGTAAAAATCAATGTTCTTGAGGTCAATGAGGTCGGCGACGACACTCTTGCAGGCAAGGGCGCAATCCGCGGCATCATCCCCGGTAAGGAAATCATTGCCGAGGTTACCTGCACCTTCTCTGGCGAAACCATGAATGCAACGGTTTCTATTCCGAAGTACGGAATGGGCTTCAAAATTCAGGACGGCGTAAAGGTCGGTTAATGATCTCTAAATGAAAGGATGATATCATTGAACAGCATACAAATCAGTGCAATGTTTTGCAAGGGTTGCGCTTATTGTGTAAAATTCTGTCCGAAAAAAATTCTCGAAATGGGCACGGTCCGCAGCCGTAAGGGTCATTTTAACCCTGTTGTGACCGATCCCGAAAAGTGCATTGCTTGCGGCATCTGTGCAACTGCATGTCCCGAAGCTGCAATCGAAGTAACAAAAGGCGAATAAGGACAGAAAGGAAGAAAATCTTATGGCAAAAGTGCTTATGAAGGGCTGCGAAGCCGTAGCAGAAGCTGCTGTCAGAGCAGGCTGCCGTTTCTTTGCAGGCTATCCCATCACACCGCAGAATGAAATCCCCGAATATATGTCTTCAAGAATGCCCGAGGTTGACGGTGTATTCGTACAGGGTGAAAGCGAAGTTGCTTCCATCAATATGGTCTATGGCGCATCTGCAGCAGGTGTCCGTTCCATGACCAGCTCCTCCGGCCCCGGCATCAGCCTGAAAAGTGAAGGCATTTCTTATCTTTCCAGCACCAAGCTTCCCGCACTCATCGTGAATGTGTCGCGTGGCGGCCCCGGTCTGGGCTCCATCCAGCCTGCACAGAGTGACTACTTCCAGATGACAAAGGCACTCGGTCACGGCGGCTTCCGCCTGATGTGCTTTGCACCTGCAACTCTGCAGGAGGCTGTTGACCTTACTTATAAATCATTTGATTATGCAGAACGCGACCGCAATCCTGTTATCGTTCTTCTTGACGGCTGTCTGGGTGCCATCATGGAGCAGGTTGAGCTGCCCGAAATGGTTGAGCCCGACACCAAGAGAACAAAGGCATGGAACATGAGCCGCTATGCTGATGAACCGAGAAAGGGAAAGGGTCTTTCTCCCGTTTATCCCGAATTTGTTCTTGAAAAAGAAAACACCGCAAGAGGACTTCTTTTCAAGTCCTGGGAAGAAAATGACGTTCAGGTCGAAGAGCTCTTCCTTGATGATGCAGAATATGTTATCGTTGCTTACGGTATTTCCGCACGTGTTGCCAAGGAAGCAATGCTCAAGCTTCGTGAAGAGGGCTTCAAGGTCGGTATGATCCGTCCCATTACCCTTCTTCCGTTCCCCAAAAAGAGCCTTCGCAATCTTGACTATAACCGTGTCAAGGGCATCATTGATGTTGAGCTTGCAATTCCCGCACAGATGCGTGACGATATTGCTCTCGAGGTTATGGAACGTGCTCCCATCTATGAATACGGCCGTTCCGGCGGTATGCTCTTCAATGATGAAGAAGCATACGATGCAATCAAAAAGATTATCACAGGAGGTGCTCAATAATGGCTAAGGTTTATACTCGTCCGCAGTCCCTTCTGCCTGTTCCGAGCGGCTTCTGCCCCGGTTGTCTGCATTCCATGGCAATCAAGCTTGTCGGTGAGGTCGTTGATGAGCTCGGTCAGCTTGATAACACCATGCACATCGTTCCTGTCGGCTGTTCCACACTGAACCTGCTGTACTGGAAGGGTGACAATCTCGGTGCTGCTCACGGCCGTGCACCGGCTGTTGCAACCGGCTTCAAGCGTGTTTGCCCCGACCGTCTTGTTTTTGCTTATCAGGGTGACGGTGACCTTGCATCCATCGGTCTTGCAGAAATCATTGCTGCTGCCAACAGAGGCGAAAACTTCACTGTTATCTTCGCAAATAACTCCACCTACGGCATGACCGGCGGCCAGATGGCTCCCACCACTCTTGTCGGTCAGAAGGCAACCACCTGCAAAATGGGTCGTGACCCGCAGACCACAGGCTTCCCCATGAAGATGTGCGAACTCATTTCCACTCTCGATGCACCTGTATTCGTAGCCCGATATGCTCTTAACAATCCCAAGAACATCAACGAAGCACGCAAGGGCATCAAGAAGGCATTTGAATATCAGCTGGCAGGTAAGGGCTTCACCTTTATCGAGCTTCTCATCAACTGCCCGACCAACTGGGGTATGACTCCTCTGCAGACTCTTGATTTCATGGAATCCAACACCATTCCTTACTTCAAACCCGGTGTTTACAAAGACAAGGAGGCTGAAGTATAATGAAAAAATCCACAGTATTCTCCGGTTCCGGCGGACAGGGCATCATGAGTGCAGGCATCATGCTTGCACAGGCAGCCTCCGAAGTCGGTAAGAGTGTTACCTATCTTCCCGAATACGGTCCCGAACAGCGCGGCGGTAGTGCAAAGTGCACCGTCATCATCAACGATGATGAAATCATCTCTCCGCTGATCAAGAAGTGTGATAACCTTGTTTGCCTGAATGAACAGTCTTACAAGAAGTTCATCGGACAGCTCAAGGAAGGCGGTCTTCTGATTCTCAACTCCAACCGTGTTACCTCTGCAGTGGAAAGAACCGACATCAAGGTTATTTCCCTTGCTGTTGATGATATTGCTGTTGAGCTCGGTAACACCAAGGTTGCAAACATCATCATGCTCGGTGCCCTTGCAGGTGCAACCGGCATCATCACCCCCGAAGACCTTGCAGAAAGCATCAAGCGCAAGTTTGCTTCCAAGAAGCAGGCGATCGTTGATCTCAACCTCAAGGCACTTGAAAAAGGATTAGAGGCTGCAAAGGCAGTTCTTTAATAGAAAAATATTTTAAATTAAAGGAGATATTCTCATGGCTAAATGGAGCTTTGAAAACACCATCGGCGAGCTTCTCGACGATCCTCAGACCCTCGAACTTGTTAAGGAGCTTGCTCCCGAAGCATTCGATCATCCGCTTCTTGAACTCGGCAGAAATTTCTCTGTCAATGCTGCAATGCCCTTCATTCTTGACTATGCAGGCGAAAACGCAGAAGAGCGCGTTGAAAACTTCAAAAAGCGTCTTGAAGAACTCGGCTAAAATCTGAAACATATCCCCCTGTCTTGAGCAGGGGGATTTTTTAAGAACATGACTGAAGCACAAAAAAGAGGCTACCGCGGTGAACAGGTTGTTGCTGCCCAATACAGAAACAGAGGCTGTGCCATCTGCACGGCCAATTTCCGCGTAACAACGGGCGAATTGGATCTTGTTGTTTTTGACGGAAGCTATCTGCGTTTTGTGGAAGTGAAAACCCGTGAGCCCGATGCAATGCTAGCCCCGAGCGAAGCGGTTGATTATGAAAAGCAAAACCGACTTGTAAATGCTGCAAGGGCTTATTATAAGGCTGCAAAAATCGAGGAGGGTACACCTGTGCGTTTCGATATTGCAGAGGTTTACATGCGCACCTTGCGCGAATATGAAATCAACATCATTGAAGATGCATTTTTTGACGATTCTTTTCCGAGAGAATATGAGAAAAAGAAAGGCAGACGAAAATGAAAGCTTGCTTTGCAGGAAATAAAGAAAAATTACTTGAGGTATACCCTTATTACATACGAACGCAATTGTCTGAAGCTTACGGTCTTGATGCAGATTTTGTTCTCACGCAGGACAATCTTAAAGAGAATGCCGACAAGGCCGAGGACATTGAATTTATATTTTCCACATGGAATATGCCTGCTTGGTCAGCAGAAGAAATCAGAACTTATCTGCCCAATTTAAAGGCGGTTTTTTATGCTGCAGGTACGGTGCAGTATTTTGCAAAGCCTTTCCTGGAGTGCGGTGTGCGTGTGTTCAGTGCATGGAAGGCAAACGGCTTGCCTGTTGCGGAATACACCCTTGCACAAATCATTCTTGCCAACAAAAAATACTTCAAATATGTGCGCAAAAATCCGTTTGGATGGGTGAAAAAGGAAAAAGTCAACATTCCGTTGGGTAATTATAAGTTTAAGGTCGGTATTTTAGGGGACGGCGCCATCGGCTCCGAGGTTATTGCTCGCCTGAAGGCACTCGAGTGCGAAATATACCTGTTTTCCATCACAAAATCCCCTGAAGATGCCGACAAAGAGGGTATTCGACTTTGTTCTTTGGAAGAAATTTTCAGAGAATGCGATGTCATTTCCAATCATCTTGCAAACAATCCGCAAACGCAGAAAATCATCACCAAGGAGCTTCTTTGCTCTATGAAGCCTGATGCAACCTTTATCAATACAGGCAGAGGTGCACAGGTTGATGAAAAAGGGCTTTGCCTTGCTTTATTGCAGGAAAAGGAACGCACTGCATTGTTGGATGTAACCCATCCCGAGCCGCCGAAATTCTACAGTCCCCTGTGGTATTTGCCGAATGTATACATGACCCCGCATATTGCAGGCAGTTTAGGACAGGAAGTCTGGCGCATGGCAGATTATATGGTCAAAGAAAGCATTGCTTTAACAAACGGTGAAAAAGTGCAGTATGAAGTCACCGCTGAAATGCTCAAAACCATGGCATAATGCAACATCCCCGCATCTGTTTTGACAGACACGGGGATGTATTTTGTTTACAGGGCATTTCGCACAGCTTTGAGCTTGTTGATGATTTCAATGTGCTGCGGACATTTGGCTTCGCATTCACCGCATTTCTGACACTTGTTTGCATTGTCCTCAATGTCAGGATAAATTTCAAGAATCAGTCTGCGGTTTGCGTTTGCAACACCCTCGTTGAAGGTCTTGAATACCTTGGGAATTTCAACACCGTGCGGACAGGGAAGGCAATATTTGCAATCACGGCAGGGAATAATGTCGAGCTTGTCGTGAACTTCCTTTGCCTTTTTGTAAACGGCTTTTTCTTCGTCCGTCAGTGCGTTTGCCTTGCTTTCGGCAGCATACACAAGGTTATCTGCAACCTGCTGTTCATTGCTCATGCCGCTGAGCAGCAAGGATACTTCGGGATAGTTCCAGATGTAGTCAAGTGCAAACTGAACGGGATTGCTGTTGCCGATTACATCAAGCACCGGCTGTGCGGGGTTTGCAAGTGCACCACCCTGCAGCGGCTCCATGATAACAATGCCGAGATCGCGTTCTGCAGCATACTGCAAGCCCTCGAGGCCTGCCTGATAGTCGGTGTCGATGTAGCTGAACTGAATCTGACAGAATTCGCAGCCGTCATATTCATCCACAACCTTTTTAAAGGTTGGCAGGTCGTCATGGAACGAGAAGCCGATGTGGCGGATTTTGCCTTCAGCCTTGGCCTTTTTCATCTTGTCAATCAGTCCGAATTGCATTACCTTCTGTGCCCAGCTGTCCTTGTTGACAGCATGGAACAGATAAAAGTCAATGTAATCCACATCCAGCTTTTCGAGCTGGTTATTCAGAAGGGTGTCAAAATCCTCTTCCTTTTCCACATTCCACAAGGGCAGCTTTGTGGCAAGAAAAATCTTTTCGCGGTAGCCGTCCTTGAGTGCCTTGCCGACAACGCGCTCACTCATTCCCTTATGATAAAAATAAGCCGTGTCAAGGTAGTTCACACCTGTGTCAATTGCATTGCGGATCATGGCGATGGCTCTTGCTTCGTCAATGGAGCTGTCGTCCTCGTTGTCGGTTTTCGGGAATCGCATGCAGCCGAAGCCGAGCACGGACACATTTTCCTCGGTTTTGCCGAATCTTCTGTATTGCATTTTTTGTTATCTCCTATGTAATTTTTATTTATTATACCACATATAATTGTATTTGTCGATAGACAGACTTGACGAATTTGTAAAAAAGGAATATAATAAACAGCAATGAGGTGAAAGATATGAAACTGATTTATAAGTTGTTGTTCAGCTTGCTTTGTATTGCCATTTGTCTCGGCTCCCTTGTGTATGCGCTTTATCGTGAAACCAACGACCCGATTATGTCTTATCAGACCACCAATCCGAGCATTGCAGAAAATAAAACACTTGTATCTGCCCACCGCTCAGGTGCAGGTATTTTTCCCGAAAATACCCTCATGGCTTTTGAAGGCTGCCTTGAAAGCGAAGACTTTAAAACAGATATCTATGAGTTTGACCTGCACATCACCAAGGATGGTGTGCTGATTCTCAGTCACGACAGCTCCCTTGACCGAATGACCAACGCAGAAGATGTGTTCGGTTATGCAGACGTGAAGATTGCAGATCTCACTTATGAGGAAATTCGGCAGCTGAATTTCGGCGAGGGCTTCAAGGGTACCGAGGGGAATTATCCTTATGCAGGTCTGCACGGTGATTTTATTCCTGAAAACCTGCGTGCTCTCTCTCTTGAAAATGCACTTGATTATCTTGAATCCAATGGTAGCTTCGGCTATATTATTGAAATCAAAAACGGCGGAGAGCTCGGTTACAAGGCTACAGATGAGCTTTATCGCATTCTTACCGAGCGCAATATGCTTGAAAAGGCCGTTGTCGGCACATTCAATGCAGAGGTTACGAGTTATATTGATGAGCAGTATCCCGATATGCTTCGTTCCGCTTCGGCTGTGGAGGCTGTGTTCTTCTTCATTCGTGCAACCTTCAACATTCCTGCTAAAGAAGATACCTTCAAGTTTGAAGCCATGCAGGTTCCGTCCATGGCGGTTGTTCTCAATCTTGCCAGCACAAGGGTCATCAACTATGCCCATGCAAACAACATAGCCATGCAATATTGGACCATCAATGATCCCCATGAATGCGCAAGAATTGCAAAAAACGGCGGCGATGCCATCATGTCCGACTATCCTGACATGGCATACGAAGTCGTCCACGGCACATATCAATGGTAAAGCAAAAGCGGGAATGCATCGCATTTCCGCTTTTTTTGCTGTTTTTGCATGTTTAGTCATCTGCTGAAAAATAATTGTTATTATGCTTGACAATATGTGTTTGTTTTGTTATAATAATTCCCGTTGAAAGTTCATAAGGGGGCGTAGCTCAGTTGGTTAGCGCGCCTCCTTCACACGCAGGAGGTCTGCAGTTCGAGTCTGCACGTCCCCACCAAAAAAAGAATTCGTCCTTCGGGACGAATTCTTTTTTTGTGTTTGTGTCCGCAGGACACAACATCGTTTTGAAACGAAGTTTCAAATATCGTTTCGAGCGAAGCGAGAACAAAAGCCTTGTGCTGCGGACACAAAATGATATTGCCTGCGGCAAACGATATTGACCTGACGGTCAAACGATATTGCGACTTTGTCGCAAACGATATGATGCTTCGCATCAACGATACCGCCTTGCGGCGGATTTCATACACCGCCCCGCATTGATTTTTTTTGCAGAACCTGCCCGGGTTCTGTTTTTTTATTGAACAATTTTCTCAATCCGCTTGCACTTGTTCATTTAATGTGCTATATTGAAATTACCACACTATAATTTAATAGCATTTTTTTCACAAGACAAAACCGTGTTTTTACCTTTTGGTAAAAGCACTAACTTTGTTATTTCGGTTTTCGTTTTGTGAGACAAGAAATATAGTGTGGTAGCTAATCGAAGTTGGTGTTTTTCGTGTGTGCTGAACTTCGGTTAGCACACACTTTTTTTATTTTAAGGAGGGTAGGAAAATTTTACATATCACATCTAAAATCAGAAAGGACTTTTCATATGAAAAAAATTATTGCATTATTATTGGTAGTTTTATTATGTTTTTCCCTTTATGCATGCGGTAACAACAGCAATTCTACAAATGAAGATCCCGCCAAAGAAAAAACGACGCTCATAGAAACAACGCCCGACCTTGACCTTGACTCAATGTGGCTTACCGCTGAAGGGAATCAAGCTCTTGCTACTCAGACTTATAACAAGAGAATGTATAAAGTTAAGGTTACGGTAATGAATATATCAAACAATTATTTCGAGTATTCATATAGAGATAACTTCGGCAGAAGCAGAAGAATACAGGTTTATATGCCTACAGAAATACTTGCAACTTTAAAAAATGGTGCTCATATAACAGTGCTCGGTGAATTCTCCTTGTTATCCTCAAGTAGTGCACAAATCACTGATGCATTTGTTGTTGATAGTAGCAATATAGGAGAAAAAAGCTTTGATGAAGCAACCATTCAGGAAGCTATCGCAAACTTCAAGCCTTTTAACAGTAAAGGTAATATCGATTGGAATGCAGGTTCAGCTCCGTTTTTTGTTGATAACCGATTATATTTTAAAGAGTTAACCGAAGAAGACTTTTTGAATGTAATGACGGGCGAATGGTATGCAAAGCAATATGTAACATCAAGAAAAAGCGAATATAAGATTATATTCACAAGCGACTCTACTGCTGATGTTTCAGAAAATGACGGTGATGTTTATGAGTGGACATACAGATTAAACGGAAACTCTATAAAATTCCCTTCGAGTGCAGGGGATTTTTATGAAGCAAGAATGGTTTCTGATAACCTTGTTGTATTTTATGCAGATACTATTGACTATGTACCTTATTGGATTTTGTATAAAAAATAATATCAAAGGAAACGGCATCAAAACCGTTCCCTATATTATTTCAAGTCAGACATTTAACAAGTAAATAAAGTTTAATATAGTGTGTTAAATGTTTGACTTAATTTTATATTAACTACCCAAAAGCCCCACATACTTATAAACCGCAGGTCTACTCAAACCGCAAACCCTTGCAAACCTATCCAATATCAGGGGATAGGTTAATGAAGAAATCAAGTTTTTTCAAAATTGTTTTTCTTATGGTTTTGCTTTGCAAAAGATGAAAGAAGCAATAACGAGTGAAAAGATGCTTGAAGATGATAAAACAACAAACATTATGATAAAAGATTTTTGAAGATGTGTATAATGAAGGGTAAGTGTCTTGTTTCCTGAACAACCGATATGATAAAATCTGAATTGCGAATGGCAAGAGGTCTGAGACCGCAAGAAAAAACAGCCTGCAGATAACAGACTGTCAGAAAGACCGGTATATCGGGTTTTGTTGGGGATCCTATGCCGTGGGAATCCACGGCACTGCTTCACACGCAGGAGGTCTGCAGTTCGAGTCTGCACGTCCCCACCAAAAAAACAGACAAGCCTTGCTTGTCTGTTTTTTTTATCCATTGCGAAAGCAATGGCATATCATCAACGATAGCATAGCTATCGTTGCATCTCATCAGTCCGTCAGGACTGCATATCACCACGCTTCAGCGTGTATCAAAAAAAGCTTTCGCAATGATGATATGCAAGGCTATCGTCTTGATGATATGCAATTCCTGCGGAATTGATGATATACAATTCTTACGCATTGATTTATTTTCAGAACCTGAACAGGTTTCTGTTTCATTTATTTTATGAAAACAACGCTCTGAACCAGCTGATAAGCGTCATAAAGAAAGCCTTGATCTTTGCAAAGAAGCTGTTTGCATTTCCGAGATTCAGTTGCACATCCACATCCTCGTGTTCAATGCCGTCGGCGGTGAAGCGGAAGTCATCCACGCTGATGTCTGCACCTGCAGCACCGAGGTCAGAGAATGTGATTGTCATATTTTTAACCGATTTCAGTACATTGTGAGAATAGGTGGAGGTTGCCTTGTTGCCCTGCGGATACAGGGTGTTCAGGTCGAGTGTGATTGTGTGCCATTCGCCGTCAGCAGGGATGGTTGCATCACCATTCACAAGCTTTGCAGTGTACCACTGATAATTGCTGTTGCTTGTGTCAATGCGCAATTCGTTGAATTTGACAGCTTCCTGTGACTCCACTCTCACCTTAAAGGAAAGTGCGCCGTAATCACTCCAGTTGCCGTCGTGATCATGGAAAATAACATCCTTGCCGTTTTCGTTGTAGGTGAAATTGGGGCTGATGGAGAATGTGCTGCTGCTTCCGTCTGCGCAAACCAAAAGACCATTGTCACCACTGTATGCGCTTGTGTTTTTGAATTGCAATCTTGCATTGGCGGCATTCCATGTGTTATAGAATCCGCTGAACTCGTTGGCATGGCAATGCCAGAATTCGGCATAATCGCAGGCTGTCCAGCTGTCATTGTGCCAGAAATGCTTGTTGTTTTGTCCGTTTGCAATGAACGGAGATACTGCAAGCGTTTTTTGTCCGTTTTGGGATGCAAACAGGTTTGCATTGCCGTTGTATTGCGAGAATGCATAAGTTGCACTCACGGGATTGGTAACGGAATTGCAGTAAATGCGGATGGTGTTGCTGTCAACAAGCTGGGCATCTGCAGCCACAAAAATGCCGTCCGCTGCACACATGGCAAAGCCGTGAATGGTGTTTCCGTCAACAACAAGACCGTCACCGACATTCGCAAGGGTAACATAAATGCCGTCGCTCATGAGTTCAACATTTTCGGGATAGGGGGCGGTGTAATCCTCGTATGCATCATACACAAGTCCCATGGCTGCATAGGTCATTTTTTCACCGACAGGCTGCTTGCAAAGCGGATGAATTGCGTGTGTATCCGCGGTGTAGGTAAGCGGAATGTCAAGAATTGAAGTCATGGCACGGCTTTCGGGCTGTGCTTTCTGCATTTCTGCAAATTCCGTGTTTTTGATCTGCAGCAGATTCAGGTCGCCGTAGGAGTAGGATGCAAGCTGTGTGTAAACAATGGGAAGAAGGCCATCTGTGTAATTGAAATACTCGGTATATGATTTCTGCAGCAGGTCAAAGGCTCTTGTGTATCTGCCGTAAGCCCATGTCAGGTCACTTTCACCCTGATACCATATCATGCCGGAGAGACGGAAATTGTTAAGCGGTGCAATCTTGTCATTGAAGTTGCAGGTCATGTCAATGCTGAAGTTAACGGCAGCTTCATTCCAATCCGACAGAGCAATGTATCTGCCGTCGGCAACTGTGTCATTCAGCACAGATGCATCATTTTCAATGACTTCTCTGGACAACCATGTCAGAATGGAGGTGCCGCCCAGGTTTGTATTCAGAATACCAACAGGCATATCGAGCTCTTCAATCAGCTTTTCTGCAAAGAAATAAGCGACTGCACTCATGTTGTAAACATTCGGCTCAGAGCCCTTGTACCAACATACATCCACACCGTAGTCAACCTGCGGATCGGCAGGAGAATGTGTGATATCGCCGTCATAAGCGCCCTGTGCGGGAACTGCAAGATAGCGCAGTGCATCGCTGCCGAGCATGTTGTGCTGCAGCATTTCAGCACCCTCTGCAGACTGATTAAGAGACAGCTGCATGTTGGACTGACCGCCTGCAAGCCACAGCTCGCCGAAAACAACCCCTGAAAGGGTTTTGAAAGGCTTGTTGTTGAGCGACAGCACAATGCTGTATTCCTCGAAGCTGCCTGCAGGGGCAGGGAAGCTGAGCTTGAATGTGCCGTCAGCGGCAATGGTGCTTTCGGCAGTCTGCAAGGGAAGTCCGCTTGCGTTTTTCAGCACTGCCGAAACCGTGGCACCGGGTGTGCCTGTGCCTGCAAGCACGGCATCATCCAGCTGTTTGAACAGCATGTTGTTGTCGTAATACGAATAAAGCGCAGCCTGTGCAGGTGCAGCAAGGCTGACAGCAGCCGTGCTCATCAAAAGCACCGCCGCAAGAAGAATGCAAAACAGTTTTTTCATAAAAAGTACCTCCTGTGAGTGGTGTTTCCATTGTAGCAAAATAGATAAAAATTGTAAATAGGGAATTTATTTTTTATATCATCTTGCTTTTTATATTATAAAAATTTATAATAGGATTAACTAAAATTTATGAGGTGGCAAGATGAACACAATTGTCAAAATCGCATCCCGCATCATAACCGGCTTTCTTACAGTAGTCTATTTTTTTATGGGCTTAATCGGTATGCCTGTGAACCGGGAATGGCCTGTCAGTGATGCCGTAAACAACAATATCAACACAGGTATTACGGTGCTTGATGAAAATGCGCAGTATCAGACCATGCTCGGCTTCGGTGCGTCCGCATGCTGGTGGGCCAAGGATGTCGGTGCATGGGACAATGCAGAGGATGTTATTGCTCTGTTGTATGACGACGAAAAGGGCATCGGTCTTAACATTTACCGCTACAATCTCGGTGCAGGCAGTGAAGGTGACGAAAATATGTATGTGGCCTACAACCGCACCGAAACCTTCCTGAATGCCGACGGTACACTTGATTTTACCAAGGATGCTGCCGCACAGAATGCACTCAGCATTGCAAAGCAGCTTGCAGGGGATGATCTGCGTGTTGTTCTGTTTGCAAACAGCGCACCTGTATCCCTGACAAAAAACGGCAAGGCCTATGGTGCGCCTGCACAAGACGGTGCACCGCTTGAAAGTAATCTTGATGCTGAAAATTATGACGAATATGCAGATTTTCTGTATGCCTGTGCGGAATATTTTCTGAACGAAGGTTATCGCGTTGTGGATGTGTCTGCTGTGAATGAACCGCAGTACGCATGGCGCGCATGGTATAATGCAGACGGTTCCTTCTCCTGCAATCAGGAGGGCTGCCACTATGAGCCGCAGGAAGTTCTTGAATTGCTGAAAGTGCTTGTAGAAAGGTTCGACGGCAGTGATGTGGATGCACAGGGCTGCAAGGTTTCCATGTTTGAATCGGGTGAAATGCAGGGACAGTGGTCCGTGCCTGCAGGCTATATCGACCTGCTTCTCGGTGTCAACAAGGATGATTATTTCTATAACCGATCTCTGCGTAAATACTTTGATACCATCACCACCCATGCCTACTGGTCTTCCGCCGAAACCAAACAGCAGGCAGCCGATTATCTCAACAGCGAATATGCAAACTACAACATTGCGTGCACCGAATACTGCCAGATGCTCAATGACTGGAATACAGGAGTGCATGATTATTTTGAAGCCAACGGTGCAACCAACGGCCTGACCATTGATTTCGGTATTGCCATGGCAAATGTTATTATGGATGATCTCACCATTCTCAATGCAGTGGAATGGAACTGGTGGACAGGCTGCTCTTACGGTGTTTACACAGACGGTCTTGTTTATCTTGATCGCAATGACAATAACAATCTCACCACCGCAAAGCGCCTGTGGTGCCTCGGAAACTTCTCGAAGTTCATTGAAGAGGGGGCAGTTCGCATCGCTTGTTCCTCGGGCACAGAGGAGCTTCGCAGTGTTGCATTCCGCAACCCTGACGGAACAACAGTCATTGTTTATATCAATGACACCGCAGCTGCAATGCAGACCGTTCTGCCTGCAGACGAGTATTCGGTTTATGTTACCGACGCAACCCGTGATCTCGAAAAAATCGACGGCAACGGCACGAACCTTGAAATTCCTGCCATGTCCGTCGTAACGGTTGTAATGTAAAAAGCTCACAAGGGGAGAGAGTATATGAGAAGCTTTATGGCGGCT
>JAZOWJ010000144.1:0-4813 GCA_045659125.1 Acutalibacteraceae bacterium | reverse complement strand
TCAATGCTGAATATGATATAAATTGTAAATCGGATAAAGATTGTTTTAACAACAAAACATAATTGTCATCATTTTCAAGGGCGGAAAATTTATACAAAGCAAACACTAATCCTGATACAAACGAAATCAGTAAATATAATAACGGCATTATATTATTGTGTTTCTCTTTCATAGACTTCAACTCAATTGTTTTACTTATCATTACTTTTCGCTTTCTGTCTGTTATTGTTTTAAATTTGCACCAATAATTCCCGCAGGAATTCCAATTATTAAGGAAAAAGCAAACAATGCATAACCGATCCCTGCAATCTGACCGGAGTTTATGATTACAACTATCAACATAATAATGAATGTAATAGAAAACGACGTTAAAAAGCCCACTATCAAGCCCTTCATGTGTCTGTTTGTGTATGCAGCTACGGATGACGCAATAAAAACCGATACCAGCAATGCAATAATAAAAAGGTATTTTGCATTCTGTATTTCGACATTGCTTCTCATGATAATTATCGCTGCAACAGCAGAGAGACTGAAGAAAACAACAATACCGATTGCAGTTGCGAACAAAATTTTCCTGATTTCGTGATCAGCGTTGGCTTTGATTTTTTTGTCTTTGGACATAAATAAACACCTCATACAAAATGTATGAGGTGTCGGACAAATATATGCTATTATTCTTCGGAAGAAGTGGTGGGTTCTTCAACAGGCTCGCCTTTCTTGTGACGCTTGCCTTTCTTTCTTTCTTCCTTTTCAGCTGCCTGTGCAGCTTCAAGAGCCTTCTTTTCGGCTTCTGCTCTTTCATTACCGGTGTTGTTGGTCTGAATAGCCCAACGCATCAGTTTCATCTTGGTACGATCTGCACCGGTTTCAATTACAATAGAATCGTCCTTAACAGTAACGATTCTGCCGACAATGCCACCAATGGTTGTGATTTCATCACCGATCTGTACAGAATCACGAAGCTGCTGTTCTTCTTTCTGTTTTTTCTTCTGGGGACGAATAGTCAGGAAGTACATTGCGACTACCATGACGCCCATAATAACAAACATCATTACGGGGCTTTGTTTTGCGGCTTCGCCATCAGCGCCGGTAGCAGCGGTCTGACCCAAGCCCATGCAGAGATTGTAAAGGTCTAACATTGTTTTTCCTCCGTTTATAAATTCCAAAATATTATACATGACTCGTTAACAAAAACCAAGTATAAATATAAAAATTATATGCGTTTATCAAGAATTGCGCGATATTTCTGATAAAATTCCTCAAAACTTCCGTTGTCAAGGTTATCACGTATTTTTTCCATCAGCGTATTATAGAAATACAGATTATGCATAACACAAAGACGCATCGCAAGAATTTCCTTTGCCTTCATCAAATGACGGATATATGCTCTCGAATGTGCTCGGCAAACAGGACAATCGCATTCACTGTCGATCGGTGTCATATCCTTTTCATATTTTGCATTATTAAGATTGATAACGCCATTCCATGTAAACAAATGTCCGTGACGTGCATTTCTTGATGGCATAACACAATCGAACAAATCAACACCCCTGTGCACTCCTTCCAGAATATTAACAGGAGTGCCGACCCCCATCAGGTATCGAGGCTTATTTACAGGCATATACGGCTCAACGGAAGATATTACGCGATACATATCTTCTGCAGGCTCCCCTACTGCCAGTCCGCCGATTGCATAGCCGTCCAAATCAAGCTTAGCAATATTGATCATATTCTGCACACGAAGATCATCAAAAACACAGCCCTGATTGATTCCGAAAAGCATTTGTTTTTTATTGATTGTATCGCAAAGCGCATTGAGTCGTTCATGCTCATCCTTACAGCGATACAGCCAACGCTCGGTTCTTTCACAGGATTTTTTTGAATACTCATGAGTTGATGGATTTTCAACACATTCATCGAAGGCCATTGCGATGGTAGAAGCAAGATTAGACTGAATTCTCATGCTTTCCTCGGGTCCCATAAAAATGCGTCTGCCGTCAATATGAGAATTAAATGTTACGCCTTCTTCCTTGATTTTTCTCAATTTCGCAAGAGAAAAAACCTGAAATCCGCCGCTGTCCGTGAGAATAGGTCCTTTCCAACCGGTCAGAAGATGCAAGCCTCCTAATTCCTTGATTGTTTCATCACCTGTGCGAACATGAAGATGATATGTGTTGCAAAGCATAACCTGGCATTTGATTGTTTCAAGATCATAAGCGGATAAGCCGCCTTTGATAGCTGCTGCCGTGGCAACATTCATAAAACCCGGCATTTCAACAGTTCCGTGAACAGTTTCAAATCTGCCGCGACGAGCATTCCCTTCTTTTTTTATTAAAGTATACATTTTAAATACCTCTTAAATAGAATCTGAAATATAACAAACGTCGCCAAAGGAGAAAAATCTGTATTTTTCTTTAATAGCGGTTTCATATGCATGCAATGCATTTTCTCTTCCGCAGAAAGCGGATACGAGCATAATAAGTGTGCTTTCAGGTAGATGAAAATTAGTAATCAAAGAATCAATACATCTGAATTTATATCCGGGATAAATAAATATATTTGTCTTATCAGCACAAGCATGAAGAAATCCGTTTTCATCAGCACACGATTCAAGAGTTCTTGTGCAAGTTGTTCCGACTGCAATAATTTTACCGCCATTTTTCTTAGCATTATTGATTTTTTCTGCATCTTCCTCACTGATTGAAAAATGCTCATAATGCATCTCATGATCTTCAATATTTTCAGCCTTAACAGGACGGAAAGTGCCGATGCCCACATGCAGCGTTATATATGCAATGGTAACGCCTTTTTCGGATATTTTTTGCAATAATTCGGGAGTAAAATGAAGTCCTGCTGTAGGGGCAGCTGCTGAACCTTTTTCTTTTGCATAAACAGTCTGATATCGTTCTGCATCATTGAGCTTTTCATGAATATAATGAGGCAACGGCATTTCACCAATTCTGTCGAGCACTGCATAGAAGCTATTACCCTCATAGGCAAATTTAGCAACACGATTCCCGTTATCGAGCACATCAATAACATCACAAGACAAAATCCCGTCACCAAAGGTAAAGGATGTTCCAACCCTTGCTTTTTTACCGGGCCCGGTTATGACCTCCCAGGTGTCATTTCCCATATTGTGCAATAAAAGAAACTCAACAATTGCGCCTGTATCGGTTCGCGTGCCGTAAATACGTGCAGGCAAAACACGAGAGTTATTCAGCACAAGACAATCACCGGGATTCAGATACCCGATGATATCATAAAAATGCTTATGCTCGAGCTTCTGCGAATGCTTACCAATGACCAGCATACGGGATGTGTCACGTTTTTCCAGAGGAATCTGCGCAATCAGCTCCTCCGGAAGATCAAAATAGAAATCAGATTTTTTCATTTTAATACCAACTTAAAAAAAAGATTGACATACCGCTCTTGCGGTGTTAAAATACATTATACTTTTTTTCCCTGCTTTTTACAACAGGAATTTTGCATTTTGGGAGGAATATTTGTGGATAAGAAGTATAAAGTCGGTATAATCGGCGCAACCGGTATGGTCGGACAGCGTTTTATTTCGCTTCTGCACGATCATCCTTGGTTTGAAATCAAGGTTTTGGCAGCAAGCGCTCGCTCTGCTGGTAAGACTTATGAAGAAGCTCTTGGCGGAAGATGGGTCATGACCACTTCCCTGCCTGAAAATGTCAAGAATCTGACCGTTCTTGATGCACAGGCTGACATGGAAAAGATTGCTTCTCTTGTTGATTTTGTTTTCTGCGCAGTTGACATGAAGAAGGATAAAATCCGTGCACTTGAAGATGCTTATGCAAAGCTTGAATGCCCTGTTATTTCCAACAACAGTGCACATCGCTTCACTGCTGACGTTCCGATGATCATTCCTGAACTCAACTATGACCATGCTAAGGTCATCGAAGATCAGAAAAAGAGACTCGGCACAAAGAGAGGCTTTGTTGCCGTTAAGTCCAACTGCTCTCTGCAGAGCTATGTTCCGGCTCTCTATCCGCTAGATGAAAAATTCGGTGTCGAAGACGTTCTTGTTTGCACCTATCAGGCTATTTCCGGTGCAGGTAAAACCTTTGACAGTTGGCCCGAAATGATCGACAATGTCATCCCCTACATTGGTGGTGAAGAAGAAAAGAGCGAACAGGAGCCGCTCAAGATCTGGGGTAAGGTAGAAAACGGCGAAATTGTTCCTGCTACCTCTCCGAAATTCACAGCACAGTGTCTTCGTGTTCCCGTTTCTGACGGTCACATGGCTGCTGTTTTTGTGCGCTTTAAGAATAAGCCTAGCAAGGAAGAAATCATCGCTGTATGGGATAATTTTGCATCCGTTCCGCAGGAACTGCAGCTTCCCCATGCTCCGAAGAAATTCCTCAACTACTTCACGGAAGACAATATGCCGCAGACCAAGCTGCAGAGAGATCTCGAAGGCGGTATGGCTGTTTCTGTCGGCAGACTGCGTGAAGACAGTCAGTATGATTATAAGTTCGTATGTCTTTCCCATAACACTCTGCGTGGTGCTGCAGGTGGCGGTGTTCTTCTTGCAGAGCTGCTTTGTGCACAGGGATACATCGAGCCTGTAAAATAATTTGACGGAGTGTCTTTAATTTGAAAGAAATTCTCTTTGAAGGTTGCGCATGTGCATTGGTAACACCGTTCACTCGCGAAACAAAGGATGTTGATCTTTCAAAATTAGAGGAGCTTTGTGAGTTTCAACTACGCAGCAATACACATGCACTTGTGGTCTGCGGAACAACCGGTGAGGCATCTACGCTCTCTTACTCAGAACGCAGCAGCT
>JAZOWJ010000143.1:0-2735 GCA_045659125.1 Acutalibacteraceae bacterium | reverse complement strand
CCTCGAGTGACTACACAAAGCTCGAGGAGCTGCTCGACAAGCTGCTCGAATGGACCGTGCCGCAGAAGGTCAACATTGCACTGCCGTCCTTGCGTGTGGACAACTTCCGCAAGGATCTTGTTGAAAAGCTCACAAGCGTGCGCAGAAGCGGCCTGACCTTTGCTCCCGAAGCAGGCTCGCAGAGAATGCGCGATGTTATCAATAAGAATGTCACCGAAGAAGAAATTATGTCCACCTCGCTGAAGGCCTTTGAGGGCGGTTGGACGGCTGTGAAGCTCTACTTCATGCTCGGTCTGCCCACCGAAACCGATGAGGATATCAAGGAAATTGCAGCTTTGGCCCGCAGAGTGGTTGATGTGTTCTATGCCATGCCCGAACGTCCCAAGGGCAAAACCGTGGCAGTCAACTGCAGTGTGTCTACCTTTGTTCCCAAGCCCTTTACTCCATTTCAGTGGGAGCCGCAGCTGTCAAGAGAAAACATTCTTGCCCGTCAGGAGCTGCTGAAAACCACCAACACCAACCGCAAGGTGCAGGTAAGCTTCCATGAAATGCACGTCAGCTTCCTTGAAGCCGTGTTTGCCCGAGGTGACAGACGCCTTTCCAAGGTCATTGAAGCGGCATGGAGAAACGGCTGCAAATTCGACGGCTGGGATGAATATTTCAATTTCGATGCATGGATGCAGGCCTTTGCCGATTGCGGACTGGACCCCGAATTTTATGCAAACCGCACCCGTTCTTACGAAGAAGTTCTGCCGTGGGATCACATGGACTACGGTATTTCCAAAAAATTCCTGATCAGGGAAAGTGAAAAAGCAAAACAGGCACAGACCACCGCCCATTGCCGTGCGCAGTGTGCAGGATGCGGTGCCGACAAACTCAACGGAGGTGAATGTGATGCGAGATGTAAGAATATGGTTCTCTAAAAGCGGTGCCGTCAAATATGTGTCGCATCTGGATATGTTCCGCCTGATGACCCGTGCCGTGCGCCGTGCAGACATTCCGCTGTGGTACACCGAGGGCTATAATCCGCATCCCTATATTTCCTTCCTGCAGCCGTTGCCGTTGGGTGTTGAAACCTGCTATGAGCCCTTGGATATACGCATTGAAGGGGAAATCACCAACGAAGAAATCAAGAACCGTCTGAATGCCGTCATGCCTGACGGAATGCATATTGAAGCCGTCACGCAGGCCTTCTGCAAGCCTGCCGAGGCCGCATACGGAGAATATAAAATCGTGCTTGATGCCGAGGATATTTCCGCCGAAGAAGTTGTGCGTATCATCGAAAACGGTGGACTCACCTGCGAAAAGTCCGCCAAGGTTCGCGGCAGAAAGGGGACGAAGATTGTCGATGTTTCCGCGGCAATTCATTCTTACGAAGTGAAGCAGGAAAACGATACGGTCGTTATTTTGGTGACCTTGCCCGCTTCTCCCGAGTTGACACTCAATCCCTTGCAGTTTTTGACAGGAATTTCAAACCAATACGGCACGGTGCTTTACCCCTTGTCTGCAAGCCGCATCCGTCTGCTGTGTGCTGACATGAGCGCATTTTCATAAACATAGGGAAGTAAATTCTGTATGTAAAACCAAACTCCGCTGATCGTTTGAAGACCAAGCGGAGTTTTTTCTTTTTTATATTCATCTTTTTTCAACCGTTTGTGTGCAAACAAAGCGGGGGACGGGTAAAATCAAAAAGCAACTCTTCCCCAAAAGAATTGTTTTGTATGCGGTTTTCTTTTTGCAGACAACGTGTTGTTTGTCTGCAAACCTAAAAACACATTCCCGTCCCCGGAGAAAGGAAAGGGCAAGATGAAATGTCTTTATTTTTAAATTTCCACGGTAACTTTTGCGCCATTTTCATTTGTGCAACTGATTTTTCCTTGCAGTTTTTCGCACAATTCCCTGCATATTGCAAGGCCGAGGCCGTAATGCACGCCGCTGTTTTTGTCTTCCTGCGTAAAATACGGCTCCGTGGCATGCTTGAGTGCTTCTTCGGAAAAGCCCTCGCCGTCATCGGATACGGTGATCGTAAAATACCCGTCCGTGCAGATGCAGTCCAGTCTGATTTCATTTTTTGCATACCGCACCGCGTTTGCAATCAGATTGGTTACGATTTGCTCGAGTGCCGCAACATCGGTGTAGGCTGTCGAGCAATCGCTCCTGCTTGTGAACAGCAGTTTTTTGTCTTTGCAGAGCATCAAAGCATTTTCTTTCAGTGCGTCAAACAGCAATGCTACATCCGCATTTTCTTTATTTACCTGTATTTCGTCAAGTTTCTGCATGTCGCTGATGCGGTTGACAAAATTTTCGAGACGCACTATGTTTCTGTTGATACATTCGAGTGTTTCAAGGGTCTTTTCCTGCGAGCATTTGCCCTTCGGGATGTATTCAAGCAAAATGTCGGTATATCCCTTTGTGACGGTCAGCGGTGTTCTGATGTCGTGCGCAAGCACATGTTGCACTCTTTTTTGCTCGGCAATCATGTTCCACATTTCAACATTGTTTTTAATGAGCTGTCGGCGCATGATTTCAAAGGATTCGCACAGCTTGCCCATTTCATCGTTGCCTGAATATTCTATTTCAAAATCCAGATCTTTTTCCGAAATTTTTTGTGCCGCGTTTTCCAGCTGCAACAGCGGAATATTCATCTTGTTTCTGAAAAAAGTATGCGCGGCAATCAGAATGGCAAACAAAAAATAGAAAATAAGGATGGCAATTACGATCCAGTTTCTGCTGTA
>JAZOWJ010000142.1:0-6511 GCA_045659125.1 Acutalibacteraceae bacterium | reverse complement strand
GTTGAAATTGTTGTGCAAACCCGGGGCGGGCTGACCGTTGCATACAACTTTGTTCCCAAATGTCTGCAGGCAGGTAAGAGTGTTGTTCCCTCCAACAAGGAGCTTGTTGCAGCAAGAGGCTATGAGCTTCTTGAGCTTGCAAAGGAAAATTCGGTAAGCTTCCTGTTTGAGGCTTCCGTTTGCGGCGGTATTCCTGCTATTCATCCGCTGGCTGATTGCCTTGGTGCAAATAAAATCACAGAGGTTGCAGGTATTCTCAACGGTACAACCAACTTTATTCTTACAAAGATGATCCGCGAAAATATGTCCTTTGCCACTGCACTGAAAATGGCACAGGAGCTCGGTTATGCAGAAGCAGATCCCACTGCGGATGTGGAAGGACTGGATGCCTGCCGCAAAATCTGCATTCTTGCTTCCCTCGCCTTCGGCACACATGTTTCTCCTGTTGAGGTGCACACCGAAGGTATTACAAAAATCACACTCGAAGATGTTGAATATGCAGAAAATCACGGCTGTGTGATCAAGCTGCTCGGCAGAGCCAAGCTGGTTGAGGATGAAAAAATCTTCATCATGGTCAGTCCTGCATTGGTCAGCAAATCCTCTCCCCTTTCCAGTGTGGATGATGTTTTCAATGCATTGTTTGTTCGCGGTGATGCTGTCGGCGATGTGATGTTCTACGGCAGAGGTGCAGGTAAATTCCCGACCGCAAGTGCTGTTGTTGCGGATGTGATGGATTGCATCCGTCTCGGCAGAAACACCAAAATCGGCTATTGCTGGGCTGCGCATGCAGATTGCCGCATTGCTGATTATAAGCAGACACAGACCCGTCTGTATGTTCGCGGCTTTGCAAAAGACAAGGATGCGGCACTTGTTGCTTTGCGTGAAGGCTTTGGCAGTATTGAAACACTTACCCGCAAGGATGCACCCGAAAACGAAATCGCTTTTATCACTCCCCTTATGAGTGAAGGCGAGCTGCGTGAGGTTCTTCTGAATACCAAGAATTTTGCAGAAGCCTCCGTCATTCGTGTTACTGATTATTGATAAAAAAATACATAAAATAAAAAAGCGAAAAAGCCCTGCAGCTTCTGCATTTTACATACAGAGCAGGGAAAAAATCAGATTATGCAAATAAAAAAATTAACGCTTACAGGCTTTCGCAATCTTGCTGACCTGACATTGATGCCCGACAGCGGTGTGAATGTCATTTACGGTGAGAATGCGCAGGGAAAAACAAATCTGCTTGAGAGTATATGGCTTTTTTCGGGACTTAAATCGTTTCGCGGTGCAAAGGACAATGAGCTGATTGGCTTCGGAAAGGAATTTGCACGCATGGAGCTTGATTTTTTTGCAGCTGACCGCGACCAAAAGGCCGTGATGACCGTTGCAAATACCAGAAAGGCAAGTCTGAACGGTGTCAATTTATCTTCTACTGCCAAGCTGATCGGAAAATGCAGTGCAGCTGTTTTTTCACCTGCATTTTTATCTCTTGTGCAGGCAGGTCCTGCCGAGCGCAGACGTTTTCTGGATACGGCACTTTGTCAGTTCAAGCCCAATTATGCCACGACTTTGAGCCAATATAATCGTGCACTCAAGCAAAGAAATTCCCTTCTTGCTGATGTACAGGGACATTCCGAGCTTCTGGATATGCTTGATATTTGGGATACACACCTTGTGAATGCAGGTGAAGAGCTTTTGCAGATGCGAAAAGAATATTTATCCTTGCTTTTGCCTGCATGTGCCGCCGTTTATGACGGTCTTTCGCAATCCAGGGAGGTACTTTCCCTTACCTATATGCAAAAAGACAATGAGGACGGCAAATTTTCGCTTTCTGAAATGCTCAAAGCCAGGCGACGCGAGGATTTGTTCAATAAAACCACTTCCGTCGGTCCGCACAGGGATGATATCGGTATTTTTATAAACGAAAAACCTGCTCGTGTATTCGGCTCGCAAGGACAACAAAGAAGCTGTGCGATTGCATTAAAATTAGCTGAAGCACAGCTGCTGAAAGATAAAACCAATGAAAAGCCTGTGATTCTGCTTGACGATGTGATGAGTGAGCTGGATGCAGGCCGACAGGATTATATTCTGAATCACCTTGACAACAGACAGGTTTTTATAACCTGCTGTGACCCTGCACCGATTGTAAGATTGTGTGGCGGAAAAACCTTCAATGTTGCAAACGGAAGCATTGTTTAAAAAAGAAGTAAAAAACGGAAATCAGCCTTCTTATACATGTAAAAAAAGTAAGGATGTGGAGTTGTGAGAAAATTACTCGGAAGATATCTCCGTGAAGGAGCCCCCGCAACCTATAAATTTGATATGCATAAGCCCTTTATCCGTCAGAACAAAATTGTTCTGGCTGTGGCAGGCTGGAATTTTTTGAAGCTGCGGAAATGGATGGCTCGTTCTCATGTTACAAAGGTGCGTATGGAGAACATCAAGCCGCCTTATATTATCATCTGTAATCACAACGCATTTATTGATTTTTATGTAATGGCAGCATCCCTCAAGCCGCATACAGGCATTTACCCTGCTGCGGTGGATGATTTTATCGGCAGAGAGCTGTTTTTGCGTTGCACGGGCTGTGTTCCGAAGCGCAGATACACATCCGACCTGAACACCGTTCTGCAATGTAAAAAAGCATTGGATGCAGGCGAAAATTTCGGCATTTATCCCGAGGCTCGTTATTCCATTTGCGGTGTTACTGAACTGGATGCACTTACGGATTCTCTGGGTCAGCTTGTAAAAATGATGGGTGTTCCCTGTGTGACCTATAAAAACATGGGGCATCATATTTATGACCCGTTCTGGGGAAATCATATTCCGCGTTTTCCGAAAAAGGTTGAGGCTGTGATCACACAGCTTTTCACCGCCGAAGAAATCAAGGAAGCAACCGTAGAAGAAATCAACGCAAAAATCCGCGAATCCATTTATAATGATGACTGGCGCTGGCAGAGTGAAAACCGCGTGGAGGTCAAACGCAAAAACCGCGCAGAGGGCTTGCATAAGCCGCTTTATATGTGCCCTGCCTGCAAAACCGAATACAAAATGGACTCAAAGGGTTCAACCATCTTCTGCAAGGCCTGTTCAAAAAAATGGACACTCAACTATTACGGTGAGCTGGAAGCCGAAAACGGTGAAACTGAGTTTAAATTCCCGTCTGACTGGTATTTATGGGAAAAGGCTGAGGTCGAAAAGGAAGTCAACGAGGGCAGATATTACTTTGAAAGCGACTGTCATGTCAATGATCTTCCGAATGAATGGGGCTTTATTACCCACGGAAAAGGAAGGCTTATTCACGATATGAGCGGCTTCCATGTAACAGGAAATCGCTATTATGACGGAGATCCGTTTAAAATGGATGTTGATGCGGCCTCGCAAAACAGCCTGCATATAGAATATAACTACAGATTCGGGCAGAAAAAGGATTGCATTGACCTGAACACTATGAAGGACACATGGTATGTTTTCCCTGATAACTGCGAATTCTCCGTAACAAAAATGGTATTTGCAACCGAAGCAATTTACAAAAAGATATGGAAAGAAAAAAACATCAAAAAGAAGAATAAAGAGTAAAAAAAAAGCCGCCTGAAAAGGCGGTTTTTTGTTGCATAAATAATTTAAATGTTTTTCAATCTATCATATTCTTCATCCGTTATTTCGATGACACCGCCGTGCTTGAAGCCGTATGGGAAGGAAACGAGGTCAC
The DNA here is from genome assembly GCA_045659125.1 of Acutalibacteraceae bacterium. GTDB lineage: Bacteria > Bacillota > Clostridia > Oscillospirales > Acutalibacteraceae > RUG806. The sequence goes on along the minus strand of JAZOWJ010000142.1, from coordinate 2,802 downwards.
TGCGTCTTTCAAATTCAGCCACACCAGGGGTGTCGGAAATGAACGGTACGTATCCCATTTTTTCCTTTTCACAGCCGAAAAAATCAAGCATCAGGCACCATCTTCCGTCAGGCAGAATATAAGAAGTAGGACCCTCATAAGCCCCTGCATTTCCGAAGCCCTCCATGTATTTCTCGAAAGCCGCGTCATGCGTAAACGGACCATACAGATTATCGCTCGTTGCATGCATATTCATGGGAGGATGATCGGAATTTTTGTAGAACAGATGGTAGGTGTCCCCTATTTTTGAGATGTGCGAATCGAGGATTTCGTTCGTCTTTGTAAAATACAGCTTCGGCTCTGTAAAAGAAACAAAATCCTTGGTTGTGCTGCAGAAAATGGACATGTGCGTAAAGTTATCCTCTGCAAGGGTTGAGCCCCAATGAATGAGATATTCTTCGTTGATTTCGTCGAAGAATATTTCGGGTGCCCACAGGCAACCGAAGTCATCACGGCCCATATGGATGAGCTTTTCTTCCGAAAAATGCACAAGATCATCTGTTTTCCACATGCGCAGGCATTTACTGCCCGAGCTGTTGACCTTTTTCCAGTCTACATTGTGGTTTTCGTCCATGCGATAAACAATGCAAAGGTCTGTTGTAAGCACCACAAAGCCGCCTGTATGCAGACGGATGATTGTAATGTCACGGCAGCCCTTTTCACCCAGCTGTGCTGTCAGAATCGGATTTCCGCCGTTAACGGCTTCCCAAGTGAATCCGTCCTTACTGATGCCGAAATAAACCTGCTCTCCGTCGGGAGTAAGCTTTTCTTTGAAATGAGAAAAAAGATAAGGCATAATTCTCTCCTTTAAATATCTTTTCTGTAAACAACCGATTTTGTGTCGGGAATAACCTCACCCGTGCTTGCAAAGCCCATCTTTTTCCAAAATGCAACACCGGTTTTCGGGTCGGGTGTCATGAGAATGGTCTTTGTGCCGTTTTTGCGAAGCACATTTTCGACTTTTTCAAACAAAATCCTGCCGTAGCCCTTGTTGCGGAATTCCTCGGCAATACAGAAGTCCTCTACCGTGCCGTATGTATAATCGGTTTCGAGAAGGTCGGTTGATACCGCACGGATGTCGGCAAAGCCGATGACGGTTTTGCCTTCATGCAGAACAATGAAGCACCGCGGATTATTGCTCCAGATGCATTCGTCCGTGTGATGCAAAACACGCATAAGCTCTCTTTTAAATACACCTAAGGACAGTTCCTCACCATCATGGTTGATAACCGTCTGACGGCGGTAAGCGGCATAAAACGGCTTCAATTGCTTGAATCGTCTTTTATTTTTGCGATAAAGATATGTAAACTCGTGCATTATTTTTTCCTTTTTGCGTTATCTGCCCATGATTTCATCATATTCCTGCCAGCAATCAGCACACCATGTGCGTGACTCCCCTGCTGCGTCCTCTTTTGTCAGCACGGAATCCACATATTTTTCGCAGCTGCCGCAAACAACCTTCTTGCCGTTCTCGGAATCACCCTGCGGAATGACCATATTATAACCCTTTTCATCGCAGCTTGTGCACGGACCCATGTTAAAATCATTGTCGCCGTCACCATAGTAATATTTCACCTGACCTGTGCCGTTGCAAATGGTGCAGGTTACCTTTTGCTCTTTATTACCGCCGCAGGCTGCAAAGGACAGAACAAATGTAAGAATTAAAATTAAAGAAATCAGTGTTTTTTTCATATTCTCATCTCTTATAATTATTTGACTAGGTTAAATATTATTTTAACTGAAAAGATTACGGAAAAATGCAAGCACCTTGTTGAAAAAATCTCTGATAGCTTCAATGAAGGAGTTAAAGTCATTTGTTTTTTCTTTTTCATAATCGGGATGTGCATAGCCCATAACAACCGCTCTTGCATCGTTCAGTGCACGGTTGCGCTCAGTGACATGGTCAAGACCGTTGAAATCAAGGTCAGATGTGTTGCCGCCGATGCAGCATACATAAACTGTACCGTTTTCATCGGTGATGAAGCCGTCCTCGGCAACAAATTCAACATGGTGTGTCACACCGCTGCCGTCGGTGTCAAAAAAGATGATATCACCCTTCTGCGGCACATAATCACTTTTTGCATCGTGATAAACGCCTTTGCTCTGGAACCAGCGCATCATTTCCGAGCAGAGTGCCTTTTTGGGGATGGCCGTGCCGAGCACATCCGACTCGTTGGCACACCACGAAATAAAAATCGCACACCATGCTGCAGTAGACGGCACACCGTAGTACCATTCTGCAAACTTGTTGGAGCCCTCGCCGAAATAACCGATTTCTTCTCTTGCGGTTTCGATGATTTCATCGGCAATTTGCTCATGTGTTTTTTCGGTTGCAAAAACATAAAACGTGCCGCAAACAAACAAAATGACACACAATAATAATGATATTGCCTTTTTCATAAAAAATCTCCTTGTTAAAACAGCTTGTGTTTTATTCGCCAAAATCAAATGCGGGGAAAAGCATTGTTTCGGGTGTCAGTCGATAGTATTCTGCCTCAAACAAAGTCTTCACGGCAATCAGAACCTCGCTCAACTGTTCTCCTGCTAATTTTTCAAATCCACTTTGCAGGCCTGAATTTCCCTCATATGTTGTGAAGGGAAGTATATCATTGCGTTCAAAGGTTGTTTTGTTGTAAATGAATTCACCTTGTGCATACATTTCTTCTGTTAAAGCGTCGTAGCACATAAAAACACCGCTGTCTTCCCCCGTGATGTAATGAATGTTAATCAGGGTGGAATAGACTATGTTATTTTCATCCACAT
>JAZOWJ010000141.1:0-4681 GCA_045659125.1 Acutalibacteraceae bacterium | reverse complement strand
CTGTTCTTTCCATCGGTGAAAATATGAAGATCCGTCGTTTCATTCGTCACGAAGGTGTTGTTTCCACCTACATTCATGCAGGCGGCAGTGTTGGTGTTATGGTCACATTTGACTGTGCTGACGAATCCTACAAGGCTGATGCATTCAAGGCTATGGGTAAGGACGTTGCAATGCAGGTTGCAGCTATGAATCCCCAGTATCTTGAAGGTGCTACCGTTCCCGCTGACGTTATCGACCACGAAAAGGGCATCATGATTGCTCAGATGAAGGAAGACCCCAAGATGGCTAACAAGCCTGAAAAGGTTATGGAAGGCATCATTGCCGGTAAGATCAACAAGTTCTTCAAGGAAGTTTGCCTTCTTGATCAGGCATTCGTTAAGGATGACAGTGTCAATGTCAGAACTTATGTTGCTAACACTGCAAAGGAACTTGGCGGCGCTTTCACCGTTACCGGTTTCTATCGTTTCGCTAAGGGCGAAGGTCTTGCAAAGCGTGAAGACAATTTTGCTGACGAAGTCGCTAGCATGATGAAATAATTAAACTTTTGTAAGCGGCGCAATATCTGCGCCGCTTTTTTAATATGTATATATTCATTTGTAATGCTCATATATTGAATTAAAATAATTTACAGGAGTATTGCAAATGAATGTATACAAAAAATTGATTTATATTTCTTTAACATTGGCTGTTTTCTGTCTTTTTTGTATGATATATATCACAAATCAGGACAATGCATTTCAAGTAATAAGTACAGGCGATACAGCACCTTTATGGATTATTGATGCTGGGCATGGCGGGGAAGACGGCGGTGCAATTGCAATTGATGGTACATATGAAAAAGATATCAATCTGCAAATAGCATTACAATTACAGACATTAAGCGCACTGTTTGGTATTGATAATATCATGATTCGAACAACAGACACCGATTTAGCTGACAAAAGCCTTAACACCATCAGAAAAAGAAAGATTTCCGATATAAAAGCCCGCATGGATATCATGAATACATACCCACAGGCTGTTTATATCGGCATTCATCAAAATCAATATACAGACGCATCTGCTTCCGGACTTCAAGTGTTTTACTCAAATAACACTGATGCTGCTGACGATATTGCACAATCCATCCAAAACTACACATCAAGCACATTGCAACCTGATAACACACGAAAAGCTAAAGCAGCAGGGAAGGATATATATCTTTTATACCATGCAAAACTACCTGCAGTTATGGTTGAATGCGGTTTTATATCAAATGAAGCAGAATGTAAACTTCTGCAACAATCAGATTACGGAACGAAAATATCCCTGTGCATAACTGCAGGGTTGATACGATATTACAACACAGAGAGGATTGCTTAAATGGCTTCCAAGGTTAAAACAATTTATGTTTGCAGTAATTGCGGTTGTTCTGTGCCGAAATGGTGCGGGCAATGTCCGGATTGCGGTGAATGGAATACGATGAACGAGGAAATTCGCACAACTTCTTCATCGGTTCAGAAGACTGCAGGCTTGAATAATCAACTTACACCTGCAAAACGGCTGCATGAAATCACTGAAGAAAATACAACCAGATACGACACGGGTATTGGTGAATTGAATCGTGTTTTAGGTGGCGGACTTGTCAAGGGCTCGTTGGTTTTAATTTCAGGCGATCCCGGAATCGGCAAATCTACCATTTTACTGCAAGCATGCGAGAATCTCGGCAAGAATCACAAAATTCTGTATGTTGCAGGGGAGGAGTCAGCACACCAAATCAAAAGTCGTGCACTTCGTCTCGGAGTCAAAACTGAAAATCTTTACATCTTATGCGAAACCGACACACAATACATCTGCGAATATATGCGTTCGGAATCACCTGATGTTGTCATTATTGATTCTGTGCAGACACTTGCAATCAATGAAATTCAATCTCTACCCGGAAGTATCACGCAAGTAAGAGAGAGCACAAATCTTCTTATGCGTGCCGCAAAGGGGCTCAATATTCCTGTCTTTATAGTAGGTCATGTAAATAAAGATGGCAATATTGCAGGACCTAAGGTTCTTGAACATATCGTTGACTGCGTATTGTATTTTGAAGGCGAAAAGCATATTTCTTGCCGCATTTTGCGAGCTGTAAAAAACCGTTTTGGCTCAACCAATGAAATCGGTGTTTTTGAAATGTGCGAACAAGGCTTGATAGAGGTTACAAATCCCTCAAAAATGCTTATTTCAGGCAGAGCAAAAAATGCATCCGGCTCATGCATAACATGCACCATGGAAGGCTCCAGACCGATTCTTGCAGAAGTGCAGGGTCTTGTTACAACATCAGGCTTCGGCACACCACGCCGCATGTCCACAGGCTTTGACTATAATCGCACTGCAATGCTGTTGGCTGTGCTTGAAAAAAGAGCTGGGTATTTCTTTGGAAATATGGATTGTTATGTCAATATTGCCGGCGGATTACGATTGGACGAGCCTGCTGCGGACTTATCTGTTGCTGTGTCACTGGTATCAAGCATGAAAGACACAGTTATACCTGAAAATATACTTATTTTCGGCGAAATCGGACTTTCCGGTGAGGTGCGCTCTGTTAACAGCTGTGAGCAGCGTATTCGCGAAGGCATACGCCTTGGCTTTGAGAAATGCATCATTCCGTACCACAATAAAAAGCAATTATCGCAAAATTGGGGCGATCAGATAGAGATCATTGGCGTTCGCACTGTACGTGAAGCTGTGATAGAAGCAGGCGGAAGCTTCTGATGTCTTTTGAAATTATCAACAATCCGCATCTGCCGACAGGGAAGGTCTGTCATTTATTGTGCGGAAACATAAGTGATGAACTGCAAAGAGCATTGCTGCAATTTGTTGACTCTTTAATTTTCACTGCACCAGAGCCCGCAGTTGAGCAAGCATTGTCCTGTCATGCTGATTTGTCAGCTTGTCCGATGCCGAATAAAAAAATTTTAATATCAAAATCACAGTTGAATTTAAAAGATAAATTGAATTCACTCGGTTTTTGTGTTATAATGCATGATGATGTTATGTCTCCTTATCCGAAAGATTGTAAGTTGAATTTCATCAGCACGCACCAATATTCTATATTTAATAGTAATATTTTAAATAGTTCGATATTTCACAATTCAATTAAAAACATCACTACAAAACAAGGATACATAAAATGCTCCGTAGCACCTGTAGCATCAAATGCAATTCTGACAGATGATTCTTCAATTGCAAAAGCTGCTGAAAAACAGGGGATAGATGTATGTTTTGTTACAAAGGGTGATATTTTATTGCCGGGTTATAATTACGGCTTTATCGGCGGATGCTGCGGAAAGCTGAGTGAATCACAATTGGCTTTTTGCGGAAATGTTGAGTCGCACCGTGATTATAAAAAAATTATCGATTTCTTGAAGAGATATAATGTTACTGCAATCAATCTATCAAATTCTCAATTGACTGATGTCGGAAGTTTAATACCTTTAACACAAAAGAAAGGTTGAATATTATGAAAAAGAAAGTTATGGAAGCCAAAGCAAACAGATGTGCAACAGTTGTAATTGTAGTATTAAGCATAGCAATTATGCGTATAATTAAAAAATACGGAAAAGAACAAAAAGACTGATTGATTACATCGAATCACAGCAATATAAGGGGATGTATGCTACCCTGAGAAAAAATATTTACAATTATACAAAATCAATATTTTGTACAACACAGGGGAGTCAAATTAAGTCTATGCGCCTGGAAACTCACTATTTCTTTTATATTGCTTTGAAAGGATTTTAAAACATGGCTATTGTTCGAACAACCTTACCGCAATTGCTGCGAGAGTTTTTAATTGATTTAAATGTTGTCAAAAACAAATCTACATTAACTGTTGAAGAATATGCTTCCGATTTGCGCACATTTTTGCTTTATGTTGCATCAAGACAAACCGGTGAAAAAGATTTTTCAAAAATTGATATTACTTATTTTACTGCAGTAGATTTTGAGAAATTGACCAATACAGATGTTTACGAGTTTTTGGCTTATTGCAAAACAGATCGCAACAATTCTGCTAAAACTCGTGCAAGAAAATTATCTTCTATCAGAACTTTTTATCGTTTTCTTGCAAATCGACATCATATTAAAACCAATCCGATGACAAATCTCGAATCTCCGAAAATAGAAAAAACTTTGCCCAAGTTTCTTACACTAGAGCAAAGTATTGATTTATTGAATTGCATCGACGGAGCGAACAAAGAACGTGATTTTTGTATAATTACGCTATTTTTGAATTGTGGAATGCGCTTGGCAGAGCTTGTTTCCTTAAATTATAACGATATTTCATACACAAAAGATTCCGTATATGTTATTATCACGGGTAAAGGCAACAAACAGCGCATGGTTTATTTGAATCAGGCATGCGTTGATGCCATTGCTGATTATATGCGTGTGCGTCCGAAAGACGGCGTTATTGACAAGAATGCGATGTTTTTAAGTGACAGAAGACAAAGAATCAGCCCTAAAACTGTTCAGCATCTGGTTAAGGTTTATCTGGAAAAAGCCGGTCTTGGTGATGGTTATTCCGTACATAAATTACGACATACCGCAGCAACCTTAATGTACCAGCACGGACATGTTGACACACTTGCATTAAAAGAAATTCTCGGACATGAAAGTCTTGCCACTACTCAAATTTATACACATGTCTCAG
>JAZOWJ010000140.1:0-5366 GCA_045659125.1 Acutalibacteraceae bacterium | reverse complement strand
AGCAAAAAGGAAAGCCGTGCCGCAGCACAGCCCCTGCTTGAAACGTTCGGCCTTTCGGGCACGGAAAAGAAATATCCGCATCAGCTTTCGGGCGGCATGCGGCAACGCGTGGCCCTGCTGCGCACCTACCTTGCAAGCGACGGTGTGGCCTTGCTCGACGAGCCGTTCAGCGCCCTTGATGCCATCACAAAGCACACCATGCACACATGGTATCTGCAGGTCATGGAAAAGATCCGCCTGTCTACGCTGTTTGTCACCCACGATACGGAAGAAGCAGTGCTGCTGTCCGACCGGGTTTATATTCTCGGCGGCAATCCGGGCACCATTACGGATGAAATCAGAATCGACCTGCCCGGCAAAAAAGAGGATCGCTCCCCAGCAAGCGACTTGTTTCTGGCATACAAAAAAGAACTGCAGAAAAAAACATCCGCAAGCAATACACAATAACACACAACACCGCATCAGTTTTCTGATGCGGTGCTTATATTTAATGGTAAATCGTTTCAACAAAATAGGCTTCGCAGTCGGTGATGCATGCGGCTTCTTCTTTCGCAACGGCAACAAAAGCAGCATAATGAAAGCTTATCTCTGTAATAATATGCGGAGAATATCTTGCCAGATAAACCGTCAACACCGAACCGTCCTGTCCTGTTTTAGCAACATGGCGGAATGATGCCTGTACACTTGCATCAGATTCATAGATGTAAGTTATAAAAAGATCATTTTCTTCAAAAAAGGCCGCATCGTATTCTGCTCTTTTTGCATTAAGATTTGTGATATATTGTTTTTTACTCTCTTCATCCTTTGGCTTCTCCGGATCTAAATGCTCCAACACTTTATCAGACAGAAGATCCATAAAGTGATTCCATTCTTCAATGCTGCTGATTTGCAAAATTGGCTGAGACCGCCATCCTTCTTTTTCGTGTAAAGGTTGTTCGCGCAATTCGCGGATAATTCCATCAATATGTCCGTAATACGAAGTGATTTTCGATTCTGTTACCGTCGCTGCCGGCTCTTCATAAATCGCTGTATCATGGTCAAACTGATGCACATTGCACTGTACGGTCAGTTTTTCAATGCCTTGCATATCTTCTTTTTCCATAACCAATCCAAGCAACCAGGCAGTTGTTTTTGTCAGCTTCCAGTCAAGCATGGCTTCTCCGAACACAATTGCAAGTGCATCGTTTTGCCGCAAGATGCTTTCCGTAAAAAATCCGCTGCCGACACCTTTTGTTTCATAATAGCACAGCAACAAAACATAATCATCGAAAAAGGTTTTGTTTTCGGTAATATAGCTCTGTTGCAGCTCATCAAGGCCGTTCAAGTACGGTGACATCTGCTCAACAAAGAAATTCAGTTGTTTTCCGGATGCAATCGAAGCCACAGGAAGATACTGCACACTGCTGTAGGGTGAAACGGAAAACGGTGCAAAGTTTTTCACAAATACGGAATAGGCTTTCGGATCATACCCCACTTCCTTGGAAAAATGTTCTTTTTCACCTATATAATAAGCAGCTCTTGTCTGCTGGTGCGAGGAGGGTGTAATTGCGGAAAATTGCAATTTTTGTTCGTTATCAGCACTGAACAATAATTTTCCTCGTTCGCTATTCTCTGTTCTGTCGCTTGGAAAGGGCGTTTTGCATGCATACACCTGTCCGTCCTCAACGGTCAGCCAATAGTCAAAATTGCCGCGGTCCTGCAAAACATATTCACATTGTTCCGCAAAATCATACACCGCAATACGGTGATCGACCATCCCCGAACCGAATGCAACACTGGTGCACAGCTCGGGCAGTCCGTCCCCTGTCAGGTCACAGAACACGGCATTCAGAACGGGCATCCCAGAAATGAGAAGTGCTTCTTCGCCGTTTCGGACGGCATAAATCTGCCCCTCTTTCCATTCAAAAACCGTATCGGAAAATGCAGGGTGCTCATAACGCAGAACACTGCCCCATTCCACAATGCCGCTGTCAGTAAAATCGAACCATTCTTCGATTTTCTGTGTGCTTCTCATTTTTCCTTCAGAAAGTTTTTCCGTTCGTCGGAGTCTGTAAATCTGCCCGGGGACTTCATCGTTTGCACCGAGATAGCCGCCGATGAGACTGCCGTTGGAATATTGAATAATAAAATAATTCAGCTCACCCTGCTCCTGCAAGGCACCGTCCCAGCCCTCGCGGAAATACACCTGCTCCACATTCAACAGTTTGTAATAAGCAGGCAGAGTCGATTCCGCGGCGGCAAGCAGCTTTTCCGTGCCGCCGTCAACAGGAACGAGCGTGTAATGACTATGAAAATTGCCGTTTATGTAGCGCATGGTGCTTAAATATTCGTCGATTTCAAAGGTATATTCACCCATTTCACGGTTGGCACGGTCCTTGCCGATGACATTGTCATGATAATAGCGGCTGACACGGTATTCATAACCGCCGATTTCCTTGTTGACGGGATTCGTCAGCAGGCAGACCGCCGCAGCCGTGCTTGCAAGCAAGGCAAGAATCAAAATCCACAATGTCGGTTTCTTGTAATGCAGAACGGTCTTGATGCGGCTTTTGACCCCGACCTCCCCGAAGGCAAGCGGACAGGCGGCAATGCTTTTGCGTGACACCGAGCAGTTGATGAGTGCCGAGGAATAATCCTTTTTGTTCTGCACATCCATGTTGCGGATGACCTTTTCATCGCAGGCAAGCTCAATATCCCTGCACAGCAGAATGTAACCGAGCCACAGCACGGGGTTGAACCAATGCACCGTCAGCAGCAAAAAGCCAAGCGGCTTCCACCAATGGTCATGCCGTTGCAGATGGGCATTTTCGTGGGCAAGAACATGATTTATGTCGCTTTCATCCATGCCCGACGGCAGGAAGATGCGGGGTCGGAATAAGCCTAAAATAAACGGTGTGTCAATGCGGTCGCAGACAAAAACATTGTCCGCAAGCACGATGCTTTCCCTTGTCTTTTTGTGCAGACGGATATAACTGATTGCCATATACAAAAGCATCGCAGCCATACCGACAATCCACAGCATAGACAAAACGAATGTGACCACTTGCAAGGGGTTTGCACTGTCGCCCGGATTGGGTGCAAAGGAGTCCGACAAAATCGGATTGATCGTGCTGTTCAATGCAGGGATGCCCGAATGAATGGCAGGCTCGGCGGTCATTGCAATGTCCGTCGGCACGGTCTGTGCACTCGGCAGAAGGCTTAATACGCTTTCAAACGAAAACGGACAAACAAGGCGGAAGCCGACCAGCCCCCACAAGGCGACACTGACCCATTTCGGTGCTTTTTTCAGAATGAGCCGCAGCAGGCAGACCGCCAACACGATCCAGCTTGCGGTGATGCTCATATTCAGAATCTGCAAAAACAGGCTTTCCACTCTTATCCCTCCCCGAATTCGTCCACCATTTTGCGAAGCTGCTCCACCTCGTCGGCAGTCAGCCTTTTTCGTTTTGTGAATGCCGCAAGAAAGGCGGGCAGAGAGCCGCCGAAGGTGTCCTCGACAAACCGTTCGGTCTGTGCACCGTAAAAATCATCACGGGCAACAACCGCAGTAACCGTTCCCTTTTCATTTTTGAATATTCCCTTTTCGCACAGGCGCTTGAGCACGGTGTAGGTGGTGGATTTTTTCCATTGCAGCTGCTGCTCGCACAAACAAACAAGCTGTGCAGACGACAGCGGCGCATTTTCCCAGATGATGTCTGCAAAGCGGCTTTCCACCGCCCCGAGCTGATATGTGTTCATAAAAAATACCCCCTGAAAATTGGTTTACATCTTGTAGACTAATTTTAGTTTACATTATGTAGACCAACTTGTCAAGCAAAATTTTACCGCCTGTAAAATATTTTACAAGCGGTTGTCGGCTATTAAGTTGCTTTTACAGTATTTCTTGTGTTACACCGTTGCGTTCCACAAAAATATCAAATATATCGTAATATTCATCATTGTAAACATGCTTCAGTGCCTGTAATTCACCAACAATTTTAACTGCATCCTCCGGATATTTTTGTTCGACCATCTGAAAATTCACAAAACGGATTGTTACATGATCACAACAAATCAGATCCGTCAGGCAATCCCATAGCGCATCAAAATTGCATCCGTAATACTGCGGAAATTCCATGCTTTCCTTTATGCGGTGATGCAAATCCATATAATCCTTTAAGTCTTTGAAATCAACGGTGTAATTTGTAATCTCTTTCGGCATGATTTTATTCTCCGTAAGAATCAGTAATAAGCTGTCACTCCTTATTTTATTGTTTTTTTCCTTTTTGTAAAGCAATTTTTGCAGCCGACGGGGGTATTGTAACAAATCAGCCGCATTGATTTCTCCCCAAACACAACCGAAAACAGAAAAATTTACCGCCTGTAAAAAATTTTACAGGCGGTTGTCGGCTGCGGATATGCTTTTTACAGTATTTCTTGTGTTACACCGTTGCGTTCCACAAAAATTTTAATTGTGTCGTAATATGCATTATTGTAGCAATGCTTAAAATCGTTCAGAGCAGAATAAATTCCGCTTGCTTCTTCGGAATCTGTTTTTTCCGCAACATCAAAATTCAAAAAACGGATTGTAACATCTTCGGTTATCAAGTCTGTCAGGCAATCCCAGAATGCATCAAGATTGCATCCGTAGTAAGACGGAAACTGCATTGAAGCTTTCATTTCATGATGAATATCTTCCCATGTGCTGACATTTTTAAAATCTGCAACATACGTTGTTTTTTCTTTTTTCATATTCTCTCCTTGTGCTTTCAATATACTTCGTAAAATGTTTTGTAATGGTCGTATGTAACAAAAATCAATCCGTCCGATGAATATAATATCCGACTGTCATTTCTATAGCCACCATAGTAATCAAAATCTGCCTCATACCAGATACGTCCCTGCTTTTCAGGCAATTTATGATTTCGATTATCATAAACATCTCCCCCTATTGATTTGCCCGGAAATATATCGCCTAAATTTCCTTTTTTTCGTACCCAACCATTATTGTCAGCTGTTGTTTTTGAAATATAGTTTGCAGGCAGGTTTCCGGTGTACTTCAAATAAGCATCTACACCTTGCAGGCCTTCCTTTGTTGCCGTTCCGGCGGCTATTGTGCGCATGGCAACCGCAATGCACTGACAGAAAAAATGCAGTTTTTTAAAGATAATGTATGGCGGTAAGATTTTGCCGTGTTCCTTTTTGCACTTTTCGCAGGTCGTGTCGGCAAAATGACATTGCAGATTTTTCCAATTGCCGCTATTGCCCCTGATATATCGATCTCCGTATGAATCAGTAATAATCTGTCACTCCTTATTTTATTGTTTTTTTCCTTTTTGTAAAGCAATTTTTGCAGCCGACGGGGGTATTGTAACAAATCAGCCGCA
>JAZOWJ010000139.1:0-1492 GCA_045659125.1 Acutalibacteraceae bacterium | reverse complement strand
GAAAAATAACGAAACACATCGTTTCTTGTGTTGTGCGCCTCCCACACCCAGAACGGATGGGCAAGAATTGCAACGCCACCCTTACTGTGAATTTTATCAGCAATCCATTTGCGCCATGCAAAATCAAGCGCATTGATATTTTCAGGCAAGGTGTCCTTGTGCTGCTCGGCAATGGCTGTCACCTCGGCAGTGCATTCGTCCTTATGAAGATTAAAATAAGTATTAAGACCGACGCCGTTTTCAAACCGTGCACCGACATTGACAGCATGAATGTAGGCATTGGGCACATGCACCTCCTCGCCATAAAAAAGCGAAAGCCCCGACGGAATTTTCTGTGCCTGCTGTACGGCATAAGCAGAGCCGTCAATGAGGTGATGGTCGGTGATTGCAAGATAATCAAAGCCTGCCTTGCGATACATGCAGGCAGCAAAAAACGGATCCTCGTGGCCGTCCACGGAATCGCAGCAATGGCAATGCGTGTTGCCCTTCAGGGGTATTCTGTCAAACAGATCCGCAGCGGCACAGAAAACCGAAAAATCATAAACAGCTTTCCATTCATCATTTTCCATTAAAGCCAGGCGAAGCGTGTAAACCTGCTCACGATGGAAGGCATAAGCAAAGTGCAAAACACCGTGCGCATCTGTTTTTGCAAAAATACCGTCATACCTCTGCCATGAGCTGAAATCCTGCAAAAGGGACGAATTGTTCTCTTCTTGCCCGATCACACGCAGGCAATATTCCGTTTCCGGCTGCAATGCCGTTTCAATACCCAATCCGCGGACAGTGAACAAGGTTTGCTCTCCCAGCCTTGTAACCTTCGGAAACAGCTCAAATGCATAATCGCTTGCAGACAGGTTCGCTATTCTCATACGCATTTCTCCTTACTTAATTTTTTTTGAGGATTGTTGACAGGAAAATACCGTTAATATATAATAGACTCATAGTATTAAAGGAGGGGTTCTTATGTTTGCAACCATTCAAAGAATATTTGCATTGATTTTATCGACCTTATTGGGCTTTTTAAGCTCGCTCGGCCTGCTGCCCGAAAGCAGTGACTATTATGTGGAAACCACCGTAGAGTATCACAATGAAGAAGCAGGCAATGCCGATGCATTGATTACACTGACCGCAAACACCGACGGCATTTACACCTTCTATTGGGGTGATACCAAGGGCAAAAAGCTGCACAAGCAAGTCGGCGAAAGCACCTATGCCTACAGCCGCTTTGCAGAAATTGAAGTTCTTCTCGGCAAAGGCAGCATTGATCTTCCCGATTTCACGTCCATTCCCGTCGGCGCAGAATATATTCTTGTTTACAGAGATGATATTCTGTTGGATCGCTTTGCAATTGAAGAGCACAAGCTGGCAGACGAGTCCGACCTGACCTACAGCTTCGGTGTTATCAGCGACCTGCATTTCAACCGTTATGATATGGAAAACGGCTCGGACGTTGCCGAAAACACCTTCAGCCGTTCCCTGCAGTTCTTCGATG
>JAZOWJ010000138.1:0-14910 GCA_045659125.1 Acutalibacteraceae bacterium | reverse complement strand
GGGAATAACGAGGCCGATAGCCTTAGCAGCACCTGTGGAGTTGGGAACGATGTTCTGTGCGCCTGCGCGAGCCCTTCTCAGGTCACCCTTTCTGTGAGGACCGTCGAGGATCATCTGGTCGCCGGTGTATGCATGAACGGTGGTCATGATACCGCTCTGGATTTCTGCATAATCGTTGAGAGCCTTTGCCATGGGAGCAAGGCAGTTGGTGGTGCAGGAAGCTGCGGAGATGATCTGATCATCAGCAGTAAGAGTGTTTTCGTTTACGGAGAAAACGATGGTCTTGAGGTCGTTGCCTGCGGGAGCAGAGATAACAACCTTCTTTGCGCCTGCGTTGATGTGGGCCATGCTCTTGTCCTTGGAGCAGTAGAAGCCGGTGCATTCAAGAACTACGTCAACACCGATTTCACCCCAGGGAAGTTCAGCTGCGTTAGCCATTGCATAGATTTTGATGGTCTGGCCATCAACAGTGATGGTGCCTGCTTCGTCGTCAGCACAAACAGTGTGACCGTCGTAACGACCCTGAGCGGTGTCGTACTTGAGAAGGTGTGCAAGCATAGAGGGCTTGGTGAGGTCGTTGATAGCGACAACTTCGTAACCTTCTGCGCCGAACATCTGACGGAATGCAAGACGGCCGATTCTGCCGAAACCATTGATTGCTACTTTAACTGCCATTTTAAAATTCCTCCAATTGTTTAATTTAAAATTTTAACCTTTTTTATTATACATTGTGTGCAAGAAATTGCAAGTGTTTTTATTGAAAAAGACGGTGTTTGACAAAACTTTGTCAAAATCGGATAAAAATATATCCGTTGTCAATGCATTATTTTACATATTAACAACATTTATCGGGCAGCCCTTCACAAAAGCACGGATGTTTTCTGTGAAAATATCCATAAGCCTTTGTCTTGTTTCCAGCGGGGCCCATGCGATATGCGGTGTGATAAAGCAATTTTTTGCCGTCAGCAAAGGATTGTCCGCCTTGGGAGGCTCGGTGGAAAGCACATCCACACCGGCTCCTGCAATGCGGCCGCTGTTGAGTGCATCGGCAAGTGCCTGCTCATCCACAACCGGTCCCCTGGAAGTATTGACCAAAAAAGCGGTTTCTTTCATCTTTCCCAAGAAGCCTGTATTGATAAGACCGCTTGTTTCCTTTGTCAGCGGACAGTGCAGAGAAACAAAGTCACTTTCTGCAGCAAGGGCATCAAGGTCAACAAAAACGACATCCTCCCCTGCATATTTTTCGGGATGTGCCGTTGCAGCCAGAATTTTCATACCAAAGGCTCTGCCGATGGCGGCAACCTTCTGACCGATTTTACCGTAGCCGACAATGCCGAGTGTCTTCCCTGCAATTTCGCAAATAGGAGCAACACGGAAGGTAAAATCGGGGCAGGCCGTCCATGCGCCGTCATGCACAGCTGCTGAATGCTCGGCAACACGCGATGCATGTGCAAGAATAAAGCTGAAAACATACTGCGCCACACTGTCAGTTGAGTATGCGGGTATATTCGCAACGGGGATCCCGTGTTCTGCACAGCATTCGGTGTCAATGATATTATAGCCCGTTGCAAGGATGGCAACAAAACGCAGATCCGGCAGCTGTTCTATGATTTCACGGGTCAGCGCCACCTTGTTGACCACCACGATCTGCGCACCTTTTGCACGGGTAAGCACATCCTCGGGCGCCGTACGGTCATAAATTGTCAGCTCACAAAGCTCTTTTACCGCGTCCCACGAAAGATCGCCGGGATTTTCGCAAAAACCGTCAAGAATTACTGCTTTCATTTCGATTCCTCCTTTTCCGGAAATATATTATACCACATTTTTCCTGCAATAGAAAGTATTTTTTGGCGCCCGGAAAGATTTTTAAAAATGATTGACCTGTTTCGAAAAATAATATATAATATAGAGTGGTGATTTTTTGAAAAAGAAGTACAGCCTTGAGCAACGGGCAAGACAAATCACAAAAGCATACGGCATTACGCTGCTTGTGATAGCGGCTGTGTTGATTGTTGTTTCTTTTTTGATGCATCTTGAACCCGTGCAGGCAAAGTACGCACAATGGATGACCTATCTTGATGATTTTGAATATCAGATCTCAACACTCGAAGACAAGGGCATGATTATTGTTGTGCTGTTTTTGCTGTTCCTTGTGCGGTGCATGATCCCGTTTTATCCCTTGAGTGTAATTCTTGTGATCAGCGGTGTTGTGTTCCCCTCATGGATTGCATTTTTCATCAACATGGGCGGCATGGCACTCGGCATGGGCATTCGCTACTACACAGGCAAGGAAATGGGTGAAGGCTACACGCTGAAGCTCTTGCGCAAGTATCCGATTTTTGATGTTATTTTAGAAAAAAACGGTCTGAGCAATGCTGTTCTGTTGTTTTTGTTCCGTCTGTTTCCCGGTGTGCCGCCGAATTCCGTCAGCCAGATTTACGGCTCCCTGCAATTCCCCGTAAAAAAATACTTTCTGATTTCACTTGCAGGCATTGCTCCGCGTATGCTGATGTACAGCTTCATCGGTCGCAGTGTGACAGATCCGTTGTCTCCATCGTTCCTTGCACCCATCATTGTGTTGCTGACGCTTTCGGGCATTTCCCTGCTCAGCTTCCATGCCATTATTGCACTCAGCGTGCATATCCAGGAGCTTGTTACGGCAAAAAAGAGCCCGTCACAGCCCGGCAATCAGGATAAAGCATAATTTTCAATTTCAATATAATTTTCCGACCGAAAGGATGTTTATGATGAAAGCACTTTGTGAAATGAAAAAAACCATTGCCGACGGCGGCTTTGATTCCGCCCTTGTGCGCCTTTACGGCGAAAAGGATCTGTGTGCACAGCGCACAAGATTCGCCTCGCTGGCAGACAGCTTCGATTCTGTTTACGGCGAAAAGAACGATATCCGCTTCTTCTCCGCCCCCGGCAGAACAGAGGTTTGCGGCAACCATACCGATCACAACAAGGGCTGCGTTCTTGCAGCAGGCATCAATCTTGATGCCATTGCCTGTGTTTCGGCAAACGACGAAAATATTGTCCGCCTGAAGAGTGTGGAATATCCAAAGGAGGATATTGTTGACCTTGCAATTCTGACTCCTGTGGCAGAAGAAAAGGACCATTCCGCTGCACTCATCCGCGGTGTTGCTGCCCGTTTTGTTCAGCTCGGCTACAAGGTCGGCGGCTTTGACTGCGTAACCACAAACAGAGTCATTGCAGGCTCGGGCCTTTCCTCGTCTGCTGCCTTTGAAGTGCTTGTCGGCACCATCTTCAATTATCTTTACAATGACGGCAAAATCTCTGCAGTTGAAATTGCACAGATTGCACAGTATGCCGAAAACGTATTCTTCGGCAAGCCCTGCGGTCTGATGGATCAGATGGCCTGCTCGGTCGGCGGCTTTGTGCAGATTGACTTTGCAGACCCCGACAAGCCCGTCATCACTCCCGTTTCTTTTGATTTCACCTCCTGTGGCCATGCCCTTGTTATCACAGACACAAGAGCCAGCCATGCAGACCTGACCGATGAATATGCTGCCATCCGCAGAGAAATGGAAGCCGTTGCTGCTGTCTTCGGCAAGTCCTGCCTGCGTGAAACCGACGAAGCAGAGGTTATGGCAAACATGGCACTCGTCCGAGAAAAATGCGGTGAAAGAGCATGCCTGCGTGCAATGCACTTCTACAACGACAACCGCAGAGTTGAAAAGGAAGCCGCTGCTCTCAAGGCAGGCGATTTCGAAGCCTTCAAAAAGCTTGTCATTGAAAGCGGCAACTCCTCTTATATGTACAATCAGAATGTTTTCGTAAAAATCAAGGATGCAGGTCAGCCTGTTTCTCTTGCTCTTGCACTCAGCGACAGTGTTCTTAACGGCAAGGGCGCATGGCGTGTGCACGGCGGCGGTTTTGCGGGAACCATTCAGGCCTTCGTCCCCGAAAACTTACTCGATACATACATTGCTACCCTTGAATCCGTATTCGGTGAAGGTGCCTGCTATGTTCTTTCGATCCGCAGTGTCGGCGGCACGGAGGTCAAGTAAAAAAATACTTGATGAAAGGCGAAATTTTCGCATTTATACACCATGAAAGCAACTGAAAACAGACATTATAAAGTCCTCGAGCTGGACAAGGTTCTGCATAGACTTGCAGAGCTGACCACCTGCGAGGATGCAAAATGGGAAGCAGAGCGCATTATGCCCTGCACAACCCTTTCGGATGCACAAGCGCTGCTGAATCAGACCGAGGCGGCTTATTTGCTGTTGGCAAAATTTGGTGGTCCGTCCTTCGGCAGCATGAAAAATGTAAACAATGCGCTGTTCCGTGCAAGTGCAGGCGGTGCGTTGACCATGAAGGAGCTGCTTGACATTGCAGAGGATCTGCGTGTCATCCGTTCCGTGTCCGAATGGCGCTTTCGTCAGCCGGGCGCAGACAGCTGCCTTGACCTTTTGTTCGGCGCACTTATGCCGCAAAGACTGCTGGAGGAAACCATTGTCACCTCCATTGTCAGTGAAGAGGAAATGAGCGACAGAGCATCCCCTGCTTTGGCAGATATCCGCAGAAAAATGCGTCAGCAAGCGCAGAATATCCGCGATAAGCTCGACAGCATGGTACATTCCGCACATTATAAGCAGTATTTACAGGATGCAATCATCACCCAACGCAACGGCCGCTTCGTTGTGCCCGTCAAAAATGAATTCAGAGGCAATGTTCCCGGTCTTGTGCATGACACCTCGGGCAGCGGCTCAACGGTGTTCATTGAACCGATGGCTGTTGTGGAGGCAAACAACGAAATCCGTGTTCTGCAGGGCAAGGAACGCGAAGAAATCGAACGTATTCTTGCCGAGCTGTCCACACAGGCAGGCGAAGTGGCTGATACCGTCAAATACAGCTATGAGTGCCTTGTGGACCTCAATCTCATTTTTGCCAAGGCAAGGCTTGCATACGACATGAATGCAAGTGTGCCTGCACTCAACGAGGACGGCATCACCGTGCTCAACAAGGCAAGACACCCCTTACTCAACAAAAAAACGGTTGTCCCTGTGGACATTTCCCTCGGCGACCGCTTTGACACATTGATGATCACCGGTCCGAACACGGGCGGCAAGACCGTTTCCATCAAAACACTCGGTCTTCTCACCCTGATGGCTGCCTGCGGCCTGATGATACCGTGTGCAGATGAATCAAAAATCTGTATTTACCGCAAGGTGTTTGCGGATATCGGTGACGAGCAGAGCATTGAGCAATCACTGTCTACATTCTCGTCCCACATGACCAATATTATCAATATCATTAAAGAAAGCGACACCGACAGCCTTGTGCTGATTGACGAGCTCGGTGCAGGCACCGACCCCGTTGAGGGCGCTGCACTGGCCATGGCAATCCTTGAAAGACTGCATCTCAACGGCTGCAAGATTGCCGCCACAACGCACTATGCAGAACTCAAAGCATACGCACTGCAGACCGCAAGAGTGGAAAACGGCAGCTGCGAATTCGATGTGCAATCGCTTCGTCCGACCTACAGACTGCTCATCGGCGTGCCGGGCAGAAGTAATGCCTTTGCCATCACCGAGCGTCTGGGCATGGATATGGATGTGATTCTGCGTGCCAAGGAATTGGTGGAGGCGGATGATCTGAAATTTGAAGACGTTGTTGACTCGCTCGAGGAAAGCCGTCTGAAAATGGAAGAAGAGCGCGACGAAGTGGCTGAAAAACGCGCCGAAGCCGAAAAAGCACTCGCCGAAGCACAGAAAAAGCTTGCAGAAGCCGAGGATTTACGCAAAAAAGAATACGAAAAGGCACAGACGGAGGCTCTTCGCATTACGGAAAATGCCCGTCGCGAAGCCAATGCACTGCTGATGGAGGTCGAACGCTTCCGTAAGGATATGAAAACCACAAAGGATGCCGCAGACCTTGCCGCAAAGGCTCGTTCTGCGATGAAAAAGGACCTGTCCAATCTCGACAGCGCCATCAATCCCGTGGTCAGCTCCCTGTACGAGGACGAGGATTACACACTGCCCCGTCCCCTGGTTGCAGGTGACCGTGTGCTGATTGCCGACATCGGCAGAGAAGCGGATGTAATCTCCCCTGTTGACCGCAAGGGCAATGTCGAGGTGCTTGCAGGCTCCATCAAAATGCGTGTGCAGGTCAGCCGTTTGCGTCTGCTTGAAAAGAAAAAAGAGAAGAAAAAAACCGTTTCCGCACCCACCGTGGCAAGAAGCGAATCCCGCCTTACCGCCAGCGCGGAAAATCGCGTGGATCTGCGCGGCATGAACAAGGAGGAAGCTCTGTTCACCCTCGATGCATTCATTGACAGCATGCTTTTGTCAGGGCTGCAGGAATTCACCGTCATCCACGGCAAGGGCACAGGTGTGCTGCGTGAAGCGGTACAGCATCACCTCAAAAACAACAAATTCGTCAAGACCCACCGACCGGGTCTGTACGGCGAAGGTGAAAACGGGGTTACCATCGTCACACTGAAATAAAAAAAAGATTGCAGGCACGCGCTTGCAATCTTTTTATTTTAAACTATGCTTTCCAGTTGTTTTTTCAAAACAGATAAATCATTTGCAATAATTTGCCACACCAAAACAGGATCAACACCGTCATAATCGTGGACTATTTTATTACGAAGTCCTTTCATCTGTCGCCACGGAATATTCGCATTGGCGGCAAGAAATTCATCATCCAGCTTTGTTACGGCTTCCCCGATTTGTCCGAGATTAAAAACGCAGGCCTCCATTCGCATCGGGCTTGCTGCAAAGTCATCATAAGAAATTCCGTTACAATAATTTTCTATCTTTTCAACATAGCCAATCATCTTGGCAATTATCTCTTTATTTTTCATAAATCACAACTCCAGTACGGGCGATTTCATCTTCAACCGGTGAGCCTTTACGGATATGGCTGACATCCAACAAGTCAATTTCCACACCTGCAGCCTGCTGCAAATCTTCAAGCAGCTCTACGAAACGAAGCCCCTGCAGACGGCTGTCAACCAGAATATCAATATCGCTTTTTTCTGTGTTCGTTCCCTTGGCAACAGAGCCGAACAACACCGCACGGCGCACATCATATTGCTTAAACACCGGCATGAGAAGTCCCGCCACCGAATGAACAGTTGCAACAGCCATAATATAACTTCCTTTCTTTATTTGCTTATGTTATTATACCCCTAAACAGTAAAAAAGTCAACTAAACAGAATCGTGTATGTTTATTACTTGAATCGTGTACGTTTATTACTTGCGGACATTTACCTTTTTTTGTTTCAGGCACTTGATTCTGTACATCTGATGCATTAATATATAAACAGCAAATACAGAAAGGAACAAGCGTTATGTTTGCAATACCGAAAAAAATCTTTTCAATTATTATTGCTTTCTTCGCACTGCTGTTCAGTGGTGCGGATCTCGGCGAAGAAATCCGCTATATTCCTTATGACGCGGATGTGAGCTTCACCTCTTTGGCTGCAGACGAGCTGTCCGTGACCGAAGAAGAAAAAACCGTCTGCCGCACATGGTACGAGGAAAATATGCTGTATGCCGTGCAGAACGGAAAGGCACCGGCTTATGATTTTGCCGTAAACGGCATTTCCTTTGCAAAGCAGCTTGCAGACTGGCAGAGCAGTGTTGCACCTGCCGCAGAAAACCGCAAAAACGGTGAGACCTCCATTATCACCCTGACAAATGAAAAAGCAGGCCTGCAGGCAACAGTGGAGGCCACCCTCTACATCGAAAACGCAACCTGCGAATGGACCGTCACCCTGCAGAACACCGCCGACGAGCGCTCGGCTGTGATTTCGGGCTTCAAAGCAATCAGCTGCACACTGCCTGTTGACGGCACGGATGTATTTTTCAGCCGCGGAAGTGCCGACAATGCAGGTGATTTCACAATGCTGCGCAACGATTGCTCGGTATTTCCTCTGCACATTTCCGCAAAGGACGGCCGCGCCACCACGGAATATCTGCCTTACTTCAACCTCAACGGTAAATCGGGCGGTGTTGTGATGGCACTCGGCTGGTCGGGCTTGTGGGATACCGCAATCAAAAACAGAAAAGACGGCATGCAGGTTGAAGCAGGGCAAAAAAATCTGCTCGGTTATCTCGACGCAGGCGAAGCTGTGCGCACACCGCTGGTGTCGCTCACCTTCTACAACAACGAAAATCCCGTCAAGGGCTTCAACGCATTCCGCAACTGGATCAAGGACTGCGTCTATCCCGACAATGCGCCTACCGTACAGAATAACATGGACATCCTGTTCGTCAGCAACACCCGCACCGCAGCGGAAATTTTCTACGACCTTGAGCATTTTGACAATTCAAGATCACCTTACATTGATAACTACTGGATGGATGCAGGCTGGTATGCAGGCTGCTCAGACAGCTGGGCCGACGGTGTCGGCAACTGGCAAACCTCCGAAACCCGCTTCCCCGAAGGCATCAAAGCCATTGCTGACTATGCTGCCGAATACGACAAGGGTGTCGTGCTCTGGTATGAGCCCGAGCGCCTTACCTCCAACAGTTATCTCTATTCCGTCGGCGCACAGCACGAAAACTGGATCGTTGATCTCGACCCCAAAGCAGACCTCAACGGGACCGTCATGTGGAACCTCGGCAACGAGGAGGCCTGTGCATTTTTAAGCGATTACATCAGCGCTTCTCTCATTGAAAACGGTGTTGCCGTCTACCGTCAGGACTTCAACTTCAGTCCGACCGAATTCTGGCAGAGACTTGACAGAAAAGCCTACGGCAACAGAATCGGCTTTGCCGAAAACCATTATATTGCAGGACTTTACACCTATCTCGATGCGCTGTTTGAAGCTGTGCCCGGCCTTGTGATGGACAACTGCGCAAGCGGTGGCAGACGACTGGAGCTTGAGATGACACGCCGCAGTGTTCCTATGTGGAGAAGCGACTACAACTGCGACCAGACCCGTCCCGATCTTCTGGATGCGACCCAGGCGCACACATACGGCCTTTCGTTCTGGCTGCCCATCAGCGGTACATTTATCAACTTCGATACCGAATACGGCATGCGCAGCTCCATTCTTCCCATTCTGCAGGTACCCATGGCAACGCCCGAGGCTGCACTCACCTCCTACCGTGCAGAACGCGAGGCGCAGATGCTTAACTTCTTCCCGCTTGCATTCGGCGGCACGGATCCTGAAAAGATCACCGCCATGCAATACGGTGATGAAGCCACCGGCTGTGCGTTGATCTATGCCCACGAAGAGCATGAGGCTGATTCCTTCACCGTTTATTTCAGCGGTCTGCAGACAGATGCGGCTTACTGCGTAACAGATGCCGACACCCCCGATACCGAAGTGCAATTCACAGGAGATGAATTGATGGCAGGCGCATACAGTGTCAGCTTCCCCGAAGGCAGAAAAGCCGTTGTGCTGAATTATAAACTTGTCGGCTGAACACAACCGATCCGATATATTGTAAAGTTATTCCCTTTACATTTGTGAATTTTTCCGCTTTGTCAAAATTCCTCTTGACAAGGCGGTTTATTTATACTATAATGCCCCCTGTAAAGTTTCACATCTTTACACTGAAGGAGCGTTTATTGTGGCCAAAAATCTTGACCTCATCCTGCTGCTTGACTTCTACGGCGATATGCTTACACCCAAGCAGCGCGAATTTGTGGATTACTATTACAACGATGATCTCTCCCTGGCCGAAATCGCACAGAATGTCGGCATAACCCGCCAGGGTGTGCGTGATGCCATCAAGCGTGCCGAGGTGCAGCTGACGGAAATGGAAGAAAGACTCGGTCTTGTCAGCCGTTTTCAGAGCATGCAGGCCGGCCTTACGGAAATCATCGAATGTGCAGATGCCATCAACAAAGAAAATCTTTCCTGCGGACTCTCGCGTGAAATCAATGACCTGACCGTCCGCATTCAATCCATCGCAATGTCGCTGTCTGAATAACAGTGCATTGCCGGGAATTGCCGGGCCGTTGCGGCTGTTCCCCGTTTTGCAATACATGCAACGGCAGAAACGGAGAACCATATGGCTTTTGAAGGTCTTTCCGACAAGCTCGAATCCGCGTTTAAAAAGCTCAGAAGCAAAGGTGCATTGACAGAATCTGACGTCAAGGACGCAATGCGTGAGGTGCGCATGGCACTGCTTGAAGCAGACGTCAACTTCAAGGTCGCCAAGGACTTTACCGCAAAGGTAACCGAAAAGGCGATCGGTGCGCGTGTTATGGAAAGTCTGACACCCGCACAGATGGTCATCAAGATCGTCAACGAAGAGCTCACTGCTCTCATGGGCGGCACGCAGGCAAGGCTTGCAAGTGCTTCTCATCCCCCCACAATCGTCATGCTTTGCGGTCTGCAGGGCTCGGGTAAAACCACCCACTGCGCAAAGATTGCAAAATTTCTGAAAAAGCAAGGTCACAGGCCTCTGCTTGTTGCCTGCGACATCTACAGACCCGCTGCAATCAAGCAGCTGCAGGTTGTCGGTGAGCAGGTCGGCGTTCCCGTATTTGAAATGGGCAAGGAAAATCCCGTGACCATTGCAAGGGAAGCCATCAAGCTCGCAAAGGACCACGGCTATGACTATGTTTTCCTCGACACAGCAGGTCGTCTGCATATTGACGAAACGCTGATGACAGAGCTCAAAAACATCAAAGCTGAGGTCAAGCCCCACGAAATTCTTCTTGTTATCGACTCTATGCTCGGTCAGGATGCCGTCAACGTTGCTTCCACTTTCAACGAAGCCCTTGGCATTGACGGTCTTGTGCTGACAAAGCTCGACGGTGACACCCGCGGTGGTGCTGCCCTTTCCGCAAGAGCGGTCACAGGCAAGCCCATCAAATTTGCAGGTGTGGGCGAAAAGCTCGACGACCTCGATGTTTTCCACCCCGACCGCATGGCAAGCCGCATCCTCGGCATGGGCGACGTTCTGTCCTTGATTGAAAAGGCAGAAACCGCACTCGATGAAAAGAAAGCAGAAGAGCTTGAAAAGAAGCTCATGCAGAATAAATTCGACCTCAATGACCTGATGGATCAGATGCTCGAGCTTCGCAAAATGGGCTCGATGAAGGATCTGCTTTCCATGATCCCCGGGGTCGGCAAAAAGCTCAAGGACCAGGATGTGGACGAAAGCGGTATCGATAAGACACTGGCAATCATCCGTTCCATGACACCGCAGGAGCGCAGAAAGCCCGATATCATCAATGCTTCACGCAAGCGCAGAATAGCAGCCGGCTGCGGTATGCAGGTTGAAGATGTAAACCGTCTTCTGTCGCAATACAAGCAGATGCAGAAGCTGTTCAAGCAGATGAACGGCAAGGGCACAAAGAAAAAAATGCGCCGTATGTTCCCCGGCGGAATGCCCGGCGGTATGCCCGGCGGCGGAATGCCCGGTATGCCCCCGATGGGCGGCTTTTAACCCGTTTTGAATGCAAAAATGCATTTGAATAAATAAAATTTGTTAATATTATTATTGGAGGTACCATAAAATGGCAGTAAAAATCAGACTTCGTCGCATGGGCGCTAAGAAAGCTCCCTTCTATCGTGTTGTTGTTGCAGATTCCCGTTATCCCCGTGACGGCAGATTCATCGAAGAAATCGGCTACTACAACCCCATGACCGAGCCCGCAACCGTTAAGATCGACGCTGACAAGGCAAAGCAGTGGATCGCCAACGGCGCACAGCCCACCGACACCGTCAAGGGCCTGCTCAAGAAGAACGGCGTTATCGACTAATCCCAACCCGGAAGGATAACACAGCATGAAAGAATTGCTCACCACCATCGCACAGGGCCTCGTTGAAGCTCCCGAATCGGTTGTTGTTACCGAAGACGAAATCAACGAAGAAGGCGTTGTCGTGTTCCATCTTCACGTTGCTGAAGACGACATGGGCAGAGTCATCGGCAAGCAGGGCTGCATCGCAAAGGCAATCCGCACCGTTATGCGCTCCACCGCCGTCCGCCGCAACATGAAGATCCAGGTCGAAATCGACTGATTTTCGAACAAAAAACGAAACCGTATCGGAGTAATCCGGTACGGTTTTTGTTTATCGTTTATTTTTTGATTTTATCCCAATACTCTTTTGCGGCTTGCTCGGTGCGGTTTTCGCCGAACTGATAGTAGGTGGCATTTTTCAGATTATCGGGCAGATATTGCTGCTTACACCAATGATTCGGGTAAGCATGCGGATAATTATAAAATTGCCCTTTCACGGCCGCATCTTCACCGTCAAAGTGCTTATTCTGCAGATTTCTCGGAACAGGTCCACCCTTCCCTGCCTGGAGATCGGACAGTGCGGCATCATAACCGAGGTATGCCGAGTTGGACTTGGGGCTGGTTGCAACAAGAACAGCCGCATCCGCCAAGGGAATGCGAGCCTCGGGCATGCCGACCTGAAAAGCCATATCCACGGCCGCCTTGACAATAGGAATAATCATCGGATAGGCAAGTCCCACATCCTCTGCCGCACAGACCATAAGCCTCCTGCACGCTGAGGGCATGTCCCCTGCCTCCAAAATACGGGCAAGGTAATGCAGTGTTGCATTCGGGTCGGAGCCTCGCATGGATTTCTGAAAGGCCGACAGCAGATCGTAATGCTCGTCCCCCTCGCGGTCATAGCGCAGAGTTGTTTTCTGGGTGACGGATTTTGCGGTTTCGAGCAGTATTTTTCGCTTTTGACCGACATCGGGAATGCTGCTCGACAGCACCGTCAACTCAACCGAATTGACCCCTTTTCGCACATCACCGCCGCAACCGCGTGCAATGTGCATGAGCACACCGTCCTCGATTTCAAATTCCTCCTTGAAATCCTCGGCCATCACGGCAAAGGCACGTTCAAGAGCAGGAAGAATATCCTCGGGGGTTACGAATTTGAATTCAAAGGTTGTGCAACGGCTGAGCACAGCAGGGTAAATATAAAAATAGGGATTTTCGGTGGTGGCGGCAATGAGAGTCACCGTACCGTTTTCGATGTATTCAAGCAGCGACTGCTGCTGCTTTTTGTTGAAATACTGAATTTCATCAAGATACAGCAGCACGCCGTTGGGAGCTGCAAGGGTATTGACCTCGCCGATCACGGCACGCACATCGGCAATGGACGCATTTGTTCCGTTGAGAATATGCAGGCGGCGGTTTGTTGCCGCAGCAAGAATTCGGGCAACCGTGGTTTTGCCTGTACCCGAAGGACCGTAGAAAATCATATTCGGCAAATGACCCGATCGGATGATGTTGCACAGCGGTGCATTCTCTGCGATCAGGTGTTTTTGTCCCACAACCTCATTTATGGATTGCGGTCGGATTCGTTCGGCAAGCGGCTGAGCCATGCGTCCACTTCCTTTTTTCTGTTTTTTTAAGATCTGCACCCTGCCGAGAGGGCTTGTGGATCGGCAGAGTGTTTTCAGCGATGTCTTTTTGACGGCGGCTGTTCGGGGACGGCAAGACCGCACCGCCGTACACCACCGCGGATTGTGTCCCCAAGAACACTATATGTAAAAAAGTAAATGCTGTGCGGATATCTTATGCTTTATTCTTCAATTTCCGTTTTTCTGACTCCCGTCAAATCAAACGGTGGGGTGTATTGTGCTTCAGCACTGGTCAGCTCCTGCACGAAGCCGTCCTCAATGCCGCAAAGATACAGATAATCTGCGGCCTTTTCGTATTCTTCTTGCGTAAGTCTGCGGTTTAAATTTTCAAATGCAAGCGGCTCTGCAGGCGGTGTATACTGTCCCATCAGGCTGAACAAGGCCTGTCCGTCGGGGAACAGGGATGTGAACATATCAATAACACCGTAGGTGTTTTCAAGCTCATCGGGCAGCACAAGATGCCGCACAAGAAGCCCCTTTTGCAGCATACCGAATTCATCAAAAACGGGATTGCCCACCTGGCGGTACATTTCCCTGAGGGCTGCTCGCACTCGGAAAGGATAATCCGCAGCAGAGGAATATTTTTTGGCAGGTGCAACGGCACTGTATTTGAAGTCGGGCATATAAATATCAATTTTACCCTCGAGCATTTTCAGGGTTTGAGCACTGTCATAGCCGCCCGAATTCCAGATGACGGGCACTTCATGCGAAAAGCCGTCAAGCGCTTCGGCAATCTGCGGTGCAAAATGGGTCGGTGTGACAAGATTGATGTTATCCGCCCCCTGCCACACAAGCTCTTCAAAAATTTCACGCAGTCTGCTAACCGTAACCGCTGCACCGAAGCCGTCGGCACTGATCTGATGATTCTGACAAAAGACGCAACGCAGGTTGCAGCCGCTGAAAAACACCGTTCCGCTGCCACCCGATCCGCTGATGCAGGGTTCTTCCCAGAAATGCAAGGCAGCCCTTGCAAGCACAAGGGCTTCTGTCTGACCGCAAAAGCCTTTTTTTTCACTGCGGTCAATTCTGCAATTACGGGGACACAGGGTGCATTCCATGTCAGTTTTCCTCTTTATACAACAGATGCAATTCGTGCAGGGCACGGGTCGTCATCATGTAAGCCACACGGCGGTTTTCCTCGAGCTGTTCTGCAAACGGAATGATGACAGCATCGAATTCAAGCCCCTTGCTCAACGTAACAGGCATAACAATAACCTTACTGCTCATACGCGAATAAGCGGTGTTGACCAGCTCACAATCGGGCAGATATTTTTTGATTTCCTTATGGAATTTTGCTGCAGTGGCCGCAGTATCGGTCAGGATGCACACGGAATTATAGTCCGCAGGCATATTCTTTGCAATTTCGGCGGCTTTTTTGGCCTTCGTTTTTGTGTGATATACGAAGGGCTCCTGTCCTTCACGGTCAAAAACATCGTAATCTGCACCGTCAAGGAATTTTTTGGAAAATTCACTCAGCTGCTTGGTTGCACGGTAGCTTTTGCCGAGCTTCATGACAGATGCACCGTAAATTTCGCAAAGCTGCTGCTCACTGGTGGTGTTCAGCTGCGGAACAAGCGCCTG
>JAZOWJ010000137.1:0-2971 GCA_045659125.1 Acutalibacteraceae bacterium | reverse complement strand
TGATGGTCAGTGTTTCGGTGTCAATCGGATACACAGTGGCACCCGTGATGGCATCAAAATCCCAGATGAGCGGTGTTGCGGCATCAATATTGCCGTCGGCATCAACAAGAATCACATCGGACTGATTGCTGCCGGAATTCTGGTTTGCACCCTTGCGGATGTATCTTTTTACATTGGAATCGGTCAACACCACAAGGCTCTTTCCGGCGAGGGTCGTGCCGATGTTGGTGGCATCCATGGTAAGGGAGGGAGCGGTCTGCCCTGTAATGGTGTAAGCCTCCTGTGTCGGTGCCACATGGAAAATCCAGGAGTTTCTGTTTTCAACATTGGTGTCGTCAATGATAAAACGCGCAGTGGACCAGTCGGTGTCGGTCATAATGCGTGCGGTCTTGCTTTTGCCGCTGATGTAATAGGTTGCGGTTTCGTTTGCAAGCACGGCAAGCCCGTTTTCGTTTGCATATTTATGAGCCTCAACGATGGCGGCAAAGTCATCTGTTTCACCGTCACCCTTGGCACCGAATTGCTCATAGGTGACATAATCTGCGAAAGCTTTGGTGTATTCGTAGCCGTCAGCGAGGTCAACGCAGCCCTCAGCCTTCAGCAGGACCTCGTCAGCAAACGCGGCAATGCCTCTCGAAATGCCGATGCTTTTACTGCCTGTGATGTAAATCTTGCCGTTTTCCACCTTCAGTGTGAACAAATCAGCATCGTATAAGTCTTCGCTGATGACAAAAGCATTGTCGGTATCTCTTTTTGATACTGCAATTTTTTTGCCTGTTGCCTTGTAAATTTCGTTTCCCAAGGTCTGCACAGCATTGTCAAACAGTTCTCCGTCCGCTTTTACAATGCGGTATTCATCAATCGAAGCACCGTTGATGGTGATGTCCTCGAGCGGTCGCACAATGTAAGGGCTTTCGTAATTGCCCTTGGCAAGCTGAAGCTTCAATTCGGCTGCATCCCAGGTTTGGGTGAGCGGTGCAAACAGCACGGAAAGGGCAGACAGGATGATTGCAATGAGTTTTTCAAACATTTTGTGATCCCCCTGAAAATGAATTATAATTCCATTATAGCATTGTAACACTGCTATTGCAATACTTTTTCAATGCAAAAGGGGGGCTGTGTTGCATCGTAACGGCACTAAAGACCGTTTTACTATAAATTTCATATATTTATTGAATATTGCTTTCCTTTCTGTTATAATTTTAATATGTCAAAGCAAGAAAGGAGCTTATTGTATGAAAAACACGACTTTGGTTATTATGGCAGCAGGCATGGGCAGCCGTTACGGCGGTCTCAAGCAGATGGATCCCATCGGAGCCAACGGGGAAGTCATCCTTGACTATTCCGTGTATGATGCCATTGAAGCAGGCTTCGACAAGGTTATTTTTGTTATCAAGCATGCAATTGAGGATGACTTCAAGGCTCTCATGCAGGGCAAATATGAAGACCGCATCAAGGTTGAATATGCTTTCCAGAATATAGACAACATTCCCGAGGGCTACACTGTGCCCGAAGGCAGGGTCAAGCCCTGGGGCACAGGACATGCCGTGCTTTCGTGCGAGGGCATGATTGACGGTCCCTTTGGGGTTATCAATGCCGGCGATTACTACGGCAAGGAAACCGTTAAGCTTGTCTGCAATGCTCTGAAAAATGCCGAAAACGATAACGAATTCTGCATGGTCGGCTTCAAGGTGGAAAACACCCTGACCGAAAACGGCCATGTGGCAAGAGGTGTTTGTCAGATTGACGAAAACGGTTACCTGACCGATATCGTGGAGCGCACCAAAATTGCACGCAGGGACGGCAAAATCTGCTTTACCGAGGATGGCGAAAACTGGACAGAGCTTGCCGAGGGCAGCACTGTTTCCATGAACTGCTGGGGCTTCAGCAGCATGATGATGAAAGAGCTGAAGGACCGCTTTGCAGTGTTCTTCAAAAAGAACGAAGCCGATTTGAGCAAATGTGAATATTTCCTGCCCTTTGTTGTGGATGATCTGCTCAAGGAAGGAAAAATCACCGTAAAGGTGATGGATACCACCGAAAAATGGTACGGTGTTACATACAAAGAGGACAAGGCTGTTGTTGTGGAGGCGCTTCGTCAGAAGGTCATCGACGGCATCTATCCCGAAAAACTGTGGTAATGAAAGAATGCTTGCTGTCGGCTGAAAAGCAAACGGATAAGAATGCCTTTCATTTTCAGGTTTCAATTGTTCGAAGTGACCGCAAAACGCTTGCCATTCAATTAAAAAACGGCACTGTCATTGCCCGTGCACCGAAGCGGATGAAGGAAAAAGACATTTATGCTTTCATTGAATCCAAAAAAGAATGGATTGCAAAGCACCTGTCCGAGCAGCTTGCACGGCAAAAGCAAGCAAAGGCCTTGCCGCCGTTTACGCAGGAAGAAATCAATGCCCTGGTGCTGCAGGCAAAGGAAGTAATCCCGAAGAAGGTTGCTTTTTATGCCGAACAAATCGGTGTGGCCTATAACCGCATCACCATCCGCTGTCAACGCACCCGATGGGGGAGCTGCTCCTCGCAGGGCAATCTCAATTTCAACTGCCTGCTCATGCTTCTGCCCGATGAAATCATCGACAGCATTGTTGTGCACGAGCTTTGCCATCGCAAGCAGATGAACCATTCTGCAAAATTCTATGCGGAAATCGAAAGGGTCTTTCCCGATTATCCCCGTTGCTGCCAATGGCTCAACCAAAACGGCAGTATTTACCTTTCAAGATTGCCGTAATGTAAGAATGGAGTTATGATGAAAAAAACAAGTCTTGCTATTATTTTTACCGTTTTTGCATCGCTTTGTCTTGCAGCCTGCAGTGCAGAAAACAAGGCTGCAACCGACGGCAATGTAACCGAAGCCGCAACAGAAGCAACAAACACCTACGAGCAGATTACGCCCGAAGAAGCAAAGGCAATTATGGACTCGGGCGCAGACTATATTCTCATTGATGCGCGCACCGAT